>JAKACS010000067.1 GCA_021821235.1 Bacillota bacterium | reverse complement strand
CGGATGCGATTGAAAGGTTAAAGATTCAATATGGAACATCGTTTGCCTACCCAATTTACAGCATGGGGTCGCATGTTTCAGCTGTTCCGAATCATCAAACATTGCGATCCACTCCGTTAGCAATGCGGGCAAATACCGCTTATTTTGGAACATTTGGCTATGAATTAGACATTTTGGCGTTAACGGATGAAGAGATCAGCCAAATTAAAGAGCAGGTTGCTTTTTATAAAAAACATCGCTGCTTGATCCGTGATGGTCATTTTTATCGTTTGTTGAGCCCATTTGATGGCAACGAAACAGCTTGGATGGTCGTAAGCTCTGATCGTTCAGAAGCCCTTGTTGGCTGGTACAAAGTATTAGTAGCGGCAAACGCGCCGAAGCAGCAAACATTGCGATTGCGCGGTCTGGAAGAATCGCTGGTTTACGAAGTGAGCGGACGCGGGGAAGTCTATTTTGGCGATGAACTTATGCAAGTTGGCCTTCAGTTGCCAATAGAGTTCAATGGTGTTAACGGCAGATATGCTCAACTCGGTGGTGACTTCCAATCACAATTATTTTATTTGAAACGTATTGAAAGCAAAATGATTTAAAAAAGTTAGTAGGTACCATCTAATAACTAAGAGGGTACCTGCCAACTATAAATATGTCTCATTTTGATTTGGGGTAAGAGACATGGAAGCGACAAATAGACGCGCAATTAAAGTAAAGAATCGCTTTAGATTTTATTGGCCTTACTCATTATGTTGATTGAGGCTAATTGGTTTATTCCACCCCTTTTGCAGCAAATATCTCTACTAAAATTAGAGCAACGGCTCCCATTGCAGTTGCATCACTGCCAAATTTGGAGACGACGATTTCGGTTTGCTTTGCTGCTTCTGTCAGTGCGCGCTCTTGAACCGTTTGCAAAATGCTTTCCATAATAAAATCCTTCGCATTTAAGACGCCGCCGCCTAAAATGATCCGCTCGGGATTAATTGTATGGATTAAATTAGTTAATCCGACTCCGAGATACCTCCCCGCCTGGTTAAGGGCACTGACTGACAGTGAGTCATTTTCCAGTGCCGCCTCGTACACCATTTCACCAGTAATAGTTTCAAAATAATGCCCGGATAGTTCTTTCAGCAGACTCGAATGGCCCGACTGTAATTCTTTTTTGACAGTTTCAACGATGGCAGGCCCGGAAGCAAAGGTTTGCAAACAGCCGTAATTTCCGCATGTGCATTTCGGGCCATTTAGATCAATGACCATATGACCAATCTCACCGCTGATAAAATGGCTTCCGTGATAAAGTTTTCCATCCAGCACAATACCAGCGCCGATTCCACGGCCGATGTTGATGCAAACAAAACTGTTCGCCCCAGCCCCATGGCCAAACCAGAGCTCGCCTAATCCCATTACCCTTGCATCGTTTTCCACCTTTACCATCATACTGAACTCTTTTTCTAATACTTCTTTAATCGGAATATTTTTCAACTTTAAATTGGGTGCAAGAATCGATATGCCTTTTTCAACATCAACAATCCCATGCATTCCAACACCAATGCCAATTATTTTATTTTCATCAATATCATCTGCTGTTGTTAGTGAGCGAATCGTTTCAATGATGAATGCCAACAGCTTTTCATTTGTTATTGCCGGGGGGATGGGGGCAATTTCTTTTTTTAAAACTTTTCCAGTGATCGTTGTTAAAATAATTTTGATATCATGGGAGCCGACATCCAGACCGATCAGATGAAACCTTTCACTGTTTAACGTAAGCAGTGTCGGCTTTCTGCCCCCGCTGGATTCGCCGAGGCTTTGTTCAATGACAATCTCAGCTTGCAAAAGCTCTTTGACAAGATTGCTGACAGTGGGCGGCGTCAAGCCTGTTTGTTTTGCGATCTCTGCCCGTGATATCGGACCTTTTTCACGAATAATATTTAAAATTACCGATCGGTTCATTGATTTCATTAATTGAAAACTGCCTGTTAGCAAGGTATCTGCCATTTTATTTCCTCCATCTGTACTACTTTCTTAATTAATTTTAATTATAAATTATTTTGGAACAAATCTCACTTGTTCATTGTTTCATCATGGAGTATATTGGAAAAGGAATGAATGGATAGCCAAAACGGATATACTAGAAATTAGACATTTCCTGTTTTGGAAATAATTTTGCCTAGGGAGGAAAAAAATGAAATCATTTGTCGTAAGTTTTCATCAAGAGGATCATGTCGACAGCATGCAAATTCAAAAATTAAATGAAGACGATTTGTACAAAGCAACGGAAGGCGGAACAAGGCATCTTTTTGAACTGGATACAAACATTGGCTTTTTTGTGTTTTTTGACGGAGCGGATGCAGATGGTGTTGTTTCATACCTTGTATTGCAATATGCAGAAGATCAAGATGATCCAACTGCTTGTTATGCGTTCAGGTTAGAGGACTTTTATGAGTTTACTGCACTGTATCTGAATGATATGGAGTTTAGTGACGAGGCGGATGATGAAGATGAGGATGAACAGGAATATAGCTCAATCCACCATCTTGCACACCTTTTTTATCACATTGTCGAAGAAGGAAACGGAATTGAAGCATAGCTTGGCCGAAATAATCATATCCTGAAACAAGGGTATGATTATTTTTTATCCACCAGAATTTAAGTGGTAACTTATCATCCAGACCAGTAAAAGGAAAAATGAGGTTGATAAATGGTATCTATCGCCAGCGAATACCAGTAAAAGGGAAAAACCCGGTTGATAGAGCCGTCTATCGCCTAACGAATGCCAGTAAAAGGGAAAACCCAGTTTGATAGAGCATACTATCGCCCAATAGAAACTAACAATAGGGACAGGATTACTTCTGGAAAATTCTAAAATATATGTAAAATTTCTTTGTACTTTTGGCAGAGAGGAAATGTATAATAATAATAGAATGAAACAATAGAACGGTTGAGAACAGTTCGAGATTGAGGTGTACTTTCGATGGGAAGTATGTTGAAAAAGAATAGACGGCCATTGCAAATATATATAGACCTGATCAGATTGATCGGGGTTATTTCTCTTTCTATTTCTTTTATCCAGTTTGCAGCAATTGAAGGTTCTTTAAAAGTGATTGAACTTGCTGCCATTTCGTTACTATTTCTGATTTTTTCTCCGTTCAGGATCATGTTGCCAAGTGGTGCAAGCTTTCGGCCAGGTATGGCATTTATTTTATTTTCGTTTTTACAGTTTGATTATAAACTTGCGATTCTTGCCGCTCTTCCCGGAACCATCGCCAGCGTTTGGGGAAAAGAAAGGCCATTTGATAAATTCTTTTTAATGATTGGACATTTGACCATTGGGATTTATGCTGGAGGATTTGTTTATCACCAATTGCTGCCCGTTTTCACACCGACAAATTATGCCTTTCTCGCAATGGGGATCAGTTTGCTGCTTCACTTTGCTGTGAATCGCTTTGTGGCCGCAATCATTGTTGCCTATCGCAAACAACATGGCCTGCATACCCAGCTCTTATCCCTTGTAAAAGATTTGAACTGGGGATATATTTCCACTTATCTCATTGGCGTAATGATGTTTCTTGTCTTTCAGACTTATCATCTCTCGGGCGTGTTGCTTAGCACAATCCTGTTACTGGCCGTTTATCGATCCTTTATTTATTTTCAAAAAATGAAGCAAATGGAAGCAAAGGTTTACTTGGATGGACTAACAAAAGCGGAAAGCAGATTATCATGGGAAGAGTTTTCAAAGCGGCTGAAAAAGAATTGGTCCGTCAATTGCGGGATTGTGTATATGATGGATTTGGATTATTTTAAATCAATCAATGACACGTATGGACACGATGTTGGTGATCGCATTTTACAGGAATTTGTCAGTTATATCCGCAAGGAAATGAACCGGAAATACCGCTTGTTCCGTTTTGGCGGTGATGAATTTATTTTATTTGTGTATTCGAATGAAAAGGAATATAAAGGCGCTTGCGAGGAAATCAATCAAATGATTCATCAACAAAACGAAATTTGGAAAAAGAAAGGACTTGCTGTTTCTGTTAGTTATGGAAATGCGTTTTTTTCCGAAAAAGATACAATCGAAAATATCGTTAATAAAGCAGATAAGTTAATGTATAACGATAAGTTTTCCAGAAACCTCGTCGGCAGAAGCTAATTTGTCCATACGTATCGGCAACAAAAAAGCGCTGGACTATAACCAACGCTTTTTCGTAGTGTATTAACTTTTTACTGACTTTTTCACTACCTCCACTCTTGCTTTTCCCATGAAGAAGATCGTGATGGCAGCAATGGCAATCGGAATAAGTGTTAGCATAAATGTATTGGTGATCGAATTCGACATGGCTTGAACAATTTTATCCAAAATAAATCCCGGGATTTTGGAACGCTGGCTAGCTTCGAAAAGTTGCCTCGGATCACCGATCGTAAACGTGGAACTGCCGGCAGCTCCCTGCATTCCTTGAAAAGCTTCCTTTAACTTATCTGTAAATAAATTGTTTTGTATCGTACCATAAACCGATACCCCAAGTGTCATGCCAAAAGAGCGCAGAAAGGAATTTGTTGAATTTGCGGAGCCGCGATGCTGCGGTTCAAGATTATGAATCGAAGCCGTTGGCAATAAAGAAAACGAGAAACCGACGCCAAAGCCGACTAGAATCATATAAATTGTTAACAAATACCTTGCTGTATCCGGTGTCATTGTCCCAAGGAAAACCATGCCGGTGACATATGAAACAATCGAAATAAACATCAGATTGCGGTAGGAAGTTTTTGTTAAAAAAATCCCGCCGATGGAGCTTCCGGCAACAGATCCGAGCATCATTGGTGTTAAAATCATGCCCGCATTTCTCGCTGACCCGCCGTAAACCGCTTGAACAAAAATGGGAATAAAAACCGTCAAGATAATAAAGGTTGCTCCATATAAAAAAGCAAGAATTTGCGATGTCGCAAATAAGCGCTTTTTAAATAGCCAAAGCGGCAGAATCGGTTCTTTTACTTTCAATTCGGTAATAAAAAAGGCCACGAAAAAGACGGCAAAGCTTGAAAATAAACTAATAATTTGCACGGAATCCCATTTATATTGTTTACCGCCGAGCTCGAGAGCAAACATCAGACTGATAACCGAAATTACAAGGGTAATCGCGCCAAGCCAGTCAATTTTTTGCTTTGAGTGCTGAAGTGATTCATGGTAGAAGCGCACAATTAAGAACAACGAAACAATACCAATCGGCACATTGACGTAAAAGACCCAGTGCCAGCTAATATAGTCGGTGATATAGGCACCAAGCAGCGGTCCGAGCACGCTCGATGCACCGAAAACAGCGCCAAGCAGGCCAGTCATTTTACCGCGTTGTTCCGGCGGGAAGATATCAAATACAATCGTAAACGCAATTGGCATCAATGCCCCGCCGCCAATACCTTGAATCGCTCGGTAAATGCTAAGTTGTTCAATACTCTGAGCAAGGCCGCTTAATGCAGAGCCTAAAAGGAAGACGACCAAGCCAAAAAGAAAAAACCGTTTGCGCCCATACATATCCGATAATTTGCCGAAGATCGGCATCCCGGCCATAACGGCGACCATATAGGCAGAGGTTACCCATATAAATTTGTCAAAGCCGCCAAGATCAGAAACGATTGTTCCCATTGCGGTTGCCACAATCGTATTATCCATGGCTGACATGAGAATCGCTAGCAATAGACCAGTGACAACCAATTTAAGATTATTGTCCTTTTTAATCATTACACAACCCCTTCATAATGTAAAAGAGTGAGAAGTTATTTGTCTCCTTTACAGCTGTTTTTGTATTTTGCTAAGATAAAAATAAATTCAAATGCTAATATCTTGATGATCAAGATAAAATTAGTTTAAAAGGAAGGATGGGCTTTTGTCAATGAATATTGCAAATCATCCAGAGCCAAGCCATGATGTGATCAAGAATTTACGAAAACTTAGTACAAGGATGGTTCTGTTCCAACAATTTGCCGCCCATTCTCTTGGACTTGCCCATACCGATTTTAAAACTGCGGATATATTAAATGAAACCGGTCCCATCACTGCTGGAGAACTGGCGAAAATAACCGGGCTAACGACAGGTTCTGTCTCAGCTTTGATTGATCGGCTCGAACAAGCCGGTTTAGTGAAACGGGAAAAAGATCCAAAAGACCGGCGCCGAGTGATCATCGTGCTGGTAAAAAACAAACACTCCTTGATTCGGCAGCATTTTTTACCGTTAAACATTGCCATGACCGAGTTATGTTCTCATTATAGCGAAGCCGAATTGGCTTTAATTAATGAGTTTATTACGCAGACGAGCAAAATTCATGAAAAAGAAATTCAGCGGCTTAGCAAAGCGGAAACTGAATAATGAACGATTCTTGTGGGAAAATATTCATGCTTTCACGCGACTATTAAGGAGGAATAAAGAATGGAAAATACCCATGAATTTGTGGAAAAGCTGCACGAAAACCAAAGAAAGGCAGAGAAAAACAAAAAGAATCAAGGCCAGCAAAATGCCCCAAGCAAGAAACTGCCAAATAAGCAACATAACCAAGGTTTTTAAATAAAAAAAGCGGAAAACCTCGGAGCTAGACAGTTATCAAAGTTATGATATGAATTCTGATTCGTTGAAGGAAACAGCATCGGCTTTTGGCGCCGATGCTGTTTGTCTTCGTTCGAGGTTGAATTGATTTATTCGACCAGATCTGCAGCACTTGCGTTTGATTCTACTTGTTCAACATTTTTGGAACCAGGAATAACGCTTGTAACTGCAGAATGTTTTAAACACCACGCGAGTGCCCATTGCGCCATATTGACACCTTTAGGCACTTCATTGCGGCGGATGTCTTCAACGAGCTTCAACTGTCTTGTAACATCTTCTGTTTTGTGGCCATGGCGGACGTCGTTCTCATCAAACACAACGCCTGGATGATATTTGCCGCTTAAATAGCCGCTTGCAAGCGGTACGCGGGCTAGAACGCCAAAATTTTGTTTTTCGGCTGCGGGAAAGAAAAGTTCCTCCGGCTTTCGCTCAAGCCGGTTGTAAACAACTTGGATAACCTCCACGCCAATTTCACCGGCATAGTCCACTTGAAAAGAACTTGCCGCTTTGCTACTGATCGAAATGCCAAGGTGACGGATCTTGCCAGCTTGTTTTTGCTTATCCAGCATCGTCCAAAGGCCGTCATTTTTCAGCACTTCATCACTGCCGGAATGGAACTGGTATAAATCTACATACTCTGTCTGCAATGATTTTAATGAAGCGTCGAGCTGTTTTAAAACATCTTCCGCAGACCAATCGTCCCTTCGTTTAAATCCATCATTTAAAAAGTGATGGCCAAATTTTGTTGCAACTACCCAATCTTCACGCTTTGCATTTTTGAGGAAACGGCCAATGAATTTTTCCGATAAATGGTCGCCGTAACATTCGGCCGTATCGATCAAGTTAATCCCTAATTCGTGTGCTTTATGTAAAATTTCATCAACTTCCGTTTGGGTAAAATCTTTTCCCCACTCTCCTCCAAATTGCCATGTCCCAAGTCCAATCACTGAGACGTCCACTTCGGTTTTACCAAGCTTGCGAAACTTCATACGATTGCCTCCCTTTTTTACTAGATAAAAAGGATGACCAAAGCTATTTTGAACATCCTTTTTGGGGGGGAATTATGCTTTCAATACATCATGGTCAACATAGCGTTCGCCATTGATTTCGCTTATCACATTGATGGCAACTTGGGCACCATCGCCCGCGGTAATAATGGTATGTACACTCACGCCGGCAACCGTTCCAGCCGCCCAAACTCCTTCAACATTTGTTTTACCCGCTGCATCTACGTCAATAATCGTTTTGACTCGCGGCTCTGTACCTGCTTTAGTTTGTAGGCCGATTTTTTCAGCCAAGTCTATAGCAAATCCGGTAGCCAGAATCACTTGTGCTGCTTCATATTGTTCGGTGTCGCTTTCAATTTTGAAGCCCGTATCCGTTTTCGTTACATTGGTTACCGTCGCTTCGACGATTTCTGCTCCGAATTTCCTTGCTTGCTTTTTGCCTGTTTCCACAAGGTCCGGACCGCTGATTTCCAGGACGCCATAATGATTTTCAAGCCATGCCCGCTTCGTAACCGTTTTATCATTATCGATTACCAGCGTTTTTTTCCCAGCCTTTGCGGTAAACAAAGCGGCACTTGCACCAGCAGGGCCAGCGCCAACAATTACAACATCATACATGTAGATTCCCTCCAATTAATTATTTAAAATCATTCTAAAGTACAGTATAACCCACGAAGAAAATAATGTAAAAAAATACGATTATCGATCGGGTGTGTTTCTTTTATCCGTGGAAAGAGCCCTTTCATCCGTGTGATTGCTCGTTTTATCCGCGAACTTTTTCAGTTTATCCGTATCTTTTTGGCTGGTATCCGCGGAAATTGGTCTTTTAACCGGATTTTGAAGTTATATCTCATTGTTCATGATAAATGCTTTAAAGCTTCCCGCTTGCTTAGCGGTTTTAATGAATTTTGCGCAACAAAGATTTTTACCTTTTCAGGGGATGTTTTCGCATATTCACGCAACGACCAACCAATTGCTTTTTGGACAAAGAATTCATCACTTTTTGCTCTATTTAAGATATAACGAAAGAGGCGTTTTTCATCCGTTTTTTCTTTATATTTAAGCTGATACAATAGTGCTGACCTTTGTAACCATATATTCTCATCCTCAATCCATTGATCTGAGTATAAAGGAATAAGTTCAGGATGAATTGAAAATACATAGCCAATGATATTTACTGATAGCACGTCTATCGTTTCCCACCAGGATTTTTTGATAAGCAAACGCTCTAACCACGACATATCAGCGGGAGTGAGATCCTTTTTCTTTTTTTCAAGAATATCTAGAGCAGCATACTGATACTCACGTTCTGGAAGATTCCAAAGTGAAAAAACTACCTCTTTCAATTGACTACTTGGTGGCAACCCAGTTTCCTTGATAAATTCTTTCATTAATTGACGACGAATCGGTGTTCGAATCCCGAGAAATTCAAATTGGTTTTTTAAATATTTCTTAGACCATGCAGAATATGCCGGATCAGTGTGCTTAGAAAATAAATGAATAAGATTTTCAATATATGAATGTACTGTTTCAATCATAATGATTTACACCCCCTCAAATTTTTAAAAATGTATTCCAACCTTCATTTACTTTAACACAACAGATGCCCAGGTCAAACATGCTCTCTTTCAAATGAACGAGTGAGACATTCAGGAAGCAATTGCTTTCGATTACTGTTGAAAAACATTGCTCCCACGACATGTTCAGCGGATTTTTCATTTTTGCTGTGTCATGATTTGCCATTTTCTCTTCCCCACATGTTCCACTATACAAAATGTTTAACCCTTTCCTCAAAAGGTTATTGAAATGGTAAGAGAAACATTCTTATTTTTCCGGAGAAAGGGTGAGGCAAATTTGTCCGAATTCTTTTTCGGCATATTCTAACGTATACGGTTTAAGGCTTTGAATATACTGCGAAACTCCATTTACTTTTTCTTGTAAAAATTGTTCATCTGCCCAGCCGTTCTCACTCGAATTTCCCACGCCAATTTAATCAAAATAGCTGAATTGATCAACGAGGCAAAAAGCGTCAGCGCACTGTGGGCCATGGGGGTTACCTAACATATGGGCGGCAGCGATACGAGCACCGCGACCTCCAACCTGCTGCTAATTACCGGGAACTACGGAAAACCGGGTAAATGCCGGGATTGCGAGGGTGGTGGAGATCAAGGATCACAATCGCGAAATGAGTTTCTTTGATATTTTCCGATCATTAAAAGATCATGAAATCAATCGCTCGATTACGTTTATGTTGGAATTTTTAAAAGAAATGGGCGAGGATACGAGAGAACTTGAGCGCACCACGCAGAAGCCGGAACACCAGGG
>JAKACS010000066.1 GCA_021821235.1 Bacillota bacterium | reverse complement strand
TGCTAAAAAGACGATTTCCCCTTTTGCATTGTCTGAAAAAATCAAATCGGTGGTGAGATCTTGTTCCCCAATGTCTTCGATAAAAAATTGCTCAATTAACGAGCGCAGTTTTAATGTATTCATGTTTGATTGCCACATCCCCTTTGCGCTTCTGAATCATTATTTTCTTATACCAGTTTTGATCATCTTCAAACGGACAATCACTTCTAAAATGGCCGCCGCGGCTTTCCGTCCGGCTAAAGGCTGCTTCTGTAATCAAGGAAGCAATGACGTACATAAAAATAGCGGTAATCTCTTGAATCGAATAAGAATCAAGCCCCGTTACATCTTGTATATGGAACTGCTCCAGCCAATTTTTTTGTTCTTCCAAAAGTTCTTTAGACCGGATAATGCCGACTCTTTTCATCATCCTATTCTTTAAGGTTTGGACATCCGGAAGCAGCAGCTTTTTTTCTGGTATGGAAGGGTAAGCTTCAGGCAAAACCGGAATTGGATATTTTTTCGAATTTGAATTTGAATTCATCCATTGCGAAAGCTTTTTCCCTTGATAAAGTCCTTCCAACAACGAATTGCTTGCCAGGCGGTTAGCGCCATGAAGACCCGTACACGCCGCCTCTCCAATCGCAAATAGCCCATTTATTGAAGTTCGACCAATTAAATCGGTTTTGATCCCGCCCATTAAAAAATGACTGCCGGGAACTACCGGAATTCTCCCATCCGACAAATGGATTCCGCTTTTTTCACAGATCGCTGTTATGGAAGGGAACCGCCTCTCAAAGTTTTTTATTCTTCTAATATCCAGATACACTTCATGCCCATTTTTGATATAGTCCACTATCGTCTGAGAAACGATGTGCCGTGGAGCAAGATCTTTTAACGGGTGGACACCCTCCATAATCGGAGTTCCATCTTCCGTTACCAAGATCCCCCCCTCGCCCCTGACAGCTTCCGATATAAGCCCCTTCGTTTCTCCATCTTTATATAAAAGCGTCGGGTGAAATTGGATAAATTCCATATCAGCAATTTCCGCACCTGCCAAATAAGCCATGGCAATCCCATCTCCTGTTACAGTTGGGGCGTTTGAAGTAAAAGGATAAACCTGTCCGCAGCCGCCCGTGGCAACAATCACATAATCTCCATAAAAATAACGAATCGTGCCATCTGGGTCTTTCGCTTTTACACCAATACAACGTTTCTGCTCTTTGTCGATAACTAATTCGTAGGCAAAAACGTTCTCTTCCACTTTTATATTGTCAGTCAGTTTACGAATCAAGTAGTCTATGACATTTTTTCCTGTCGTATCACCGCCGCTATGAACAATCCTATTTTCACTATGCGCGCCTTCCAGTCCAAGCAGCAAATGCCCATGTTGATCCTTGTCAAAGATTTCACAAAGGTCACCAATCAGCGCTGGAGCTTCGTTCAGTATTTCACGTACAGCTTCCTCATTGTTGTGAAACCTGCCTGCCTCAAGCGTATCGGCAACATGCTTTTTCGTATCATCGTGAATCCCGATAGCAGCAGCAATCCCACCTTGCGCTAAATAAGAGTTCGCATTTTTTATATGTGACTTTGTGAGAATCCTCACATTCTTATCATGCCTAAGCAAAGTTGCCAGCTGCATTGCCGCAATTCCACTGCCGATAATTAGAACGTCAACCATTTTCATGATGTAGACCTCCAAAGTTAACAACTGTCTTGACATATATATTTACATAATTTTAAAATAAAAACAAGATTTTTTTAAAGGTAAAACAAATGAGTTTGAGCATTTTATTCTTCAATTTAAGGTTACTTCATATGTAAGGATTGTGGAATGGAGGATCACAATCGAATGCCTTATACGCCCCAAAGCATGGCGGAACAAGCAGGCAATTTGATTGAGAAGATTGCGTAGATTTTTAAAAATATCATAAAGAAAACTCGCCGATTGGCGAGCCTTTGGCGAAGACAGAGGCGTAGTTGCCCTTATGCGTTCAGAATTTATGGATATAAATTCTGATTAGCTAACAAAAGGCACAAGCACCTTGGTCAGCCCCGACAAATATAAGTCCTTAATCTGTTTAAAATTCAACAATCACTCAATTTGGGCATCATAGGTCTTCTTTGATTCCCGTTTTTACCGTGATCCATCGATTTTGGGAATCATAGTCCCTCTTTGATTCCCGTTTTTACCGGGAACCATCGATTTTGGGAATCATAGACCCGCTTTGTTTCCCGTTTTTACCGGGAATCATCGATTTTGGGAATCATAGTCCCTCTTTGATAACCATTTTTACTGTGAACCATTGATCGACCTAATTTTTCCCTTTTACTGTTCTGGATGATAAATTAAGATATAAATAATATAAAAAACCCTGATCTCCTGCTTGATCTAAGGAAATCAGGGGCTTATTTTTACTTTACTAAAATATTACTACTTAGAAGTTAAAGCACCGACGACAGGATGTGGAACATATGGCTCTTCCAAATGTGCAATTTCTTCAGCGGTTAACCTAACCGTAAGAGCACCCACGGAGTCTTCAAGATGAGAAATTTTCGTCGCACCGATAATAGGAGCTGTGACAGGCTCTTTCTGCAGCAACCAAGCAAGTGCAATTTGAGATCTTGGTACGCCATGATTTTTGACGATTTCCGCAACTCTTTCTACAACAATACGATCATTATTTTCCGTGGCACCATATTTAGATTTTTGAACTTGGTCTGTTTCAGAACGAAGAGTGTCTTCCGCCCAATCGCGCGTCAATCTGCCTGATGCAAGAGGACTGTATGGTATCACGCCGATTTTTTCTTCTTTGCATAACGGCAGCATCTCGCGTTCCTCCTCACGGTAGATGAGGTTTAAATGATTCTGCATTGAGACAAACTTGGTCCATCCATGTTTCTCTGCTACATGTAAAGCCTTTTGGAACTGCCATGCATACATCGCAGATGCACCGATGTATCTCACTTTCCCCGCCTTCACTAGATCATGCAGTGCTTCCATCGTCTCTTCAATTGGTGTGTTGTAATCCCAGCGATGAATTTGGTATAGGTCCACATAATCCGTTCCAAGGCGTTTAAGACTTTTATCAATCTCGCTCATAATGTGTTTTCGGGATAACCCCTTCCCATTTGGACCTTCATGCATCGGGAAATAGACTTTTGTCGCAATAACAACTTCATCCCGATTTGCAAAATCTTTTAGAGCCCGTCCAACAAATTCTTCACTCGTTCCATCCGAATACACATTCGCTGTATCAAAAAAGTTAATACCTAGTTCAATGGCCTGTTTAATAACTGAACGGCTGCTTTCCTCATCAATTACCCATGGATGAATCCAGCGCTCTGCAACTCCAAAACCCATGCAGCCAAGGCATAGTCTTGATACTTCTAATCCCGTATTCCCAAGCTTTGTATACTCCATTTGCAAGACCTCACTTTCCAAATGTTTTTAATCTCTCATTTTAAGTATAAAAATATTCGTAAATCTTACAATTGTTAAATGATTAAAATTTGTTCATTATCTTTAAAGAAAAAAATCCTTACTATTTCCCTACCGCTTCTGGAGGTTATCAACCTGCTGATGTCTTCTTCACATGATTCGTATCTTCCTAAAATACGACGATTTTCTCGAATAAAATATTGAAAACCCAATTAACCTATCAATCTTGTACCCTTTTTTGAATTTTAATTACACAACGTTAATTAATTCATTAAATTTGAACTTCCCCTCTCAACAAGAGTAGGGTTTAGTTTAATTTGTACGGGTTTTGAAGATATTTCATTTTCGACGCGATCCAAAAGAAGTTGGAGCGTGGTATTAACCATTTTTTCAATTGGCTGATTAATACTCGAAATCCCCATGATTTTAGCAAGATACGTATCGTCAAAGCCTATAATCGAAATATCCTCTGGCACCTTAATACCTTTCTCCTCAACCGCTCGAATGAATTCCAAAGCCATTATATCGTTTGCCGCAAAAGCGCATGTAAAATCGATGCCCCTCCCTGCTTGTTCCAAATACGCATTGATATCGCAGCGTATTAAAAAATTGTCTGTAGAGGTCTCCTGCACCCGAATATAATTTTTTTCTATAAATTCCAAACCATTTTCGTAGAGCCCGCTCCTGAAACCAAGAAATTTATCGTCGGGAGTCGTTCCAATGAAGCCGAATGTTTTGTGACCCGATAAGATAAATTTTTCAGCTGCCATTTTTCCGGCTTGGATATGATCCAGACCCACACTATCGATCGGTTCCCAATTTTGTGTCATCACTACGGATGGAATAGATAGCTTGCTGATTCGATCAATATTATATCCTCCAGATGGGACAATGATCATTCCGTCAACTTGACGAGCAATAAAATTTTGGACACTTTCCCATTCGACGATGGGGTTTCGATTCGATACATGCAATAAGATATTGTACCCGCGTTTACGGGATTCTGACTCAAGCTTGTCGATTACTTCGACAAAATAAGGATTGTAGGTCTCTGTAAGAAGCACACCAATAATATGCGACCGGCTTCTTTTTAGCGTCTGCGCAGCCTTATTTGGGATAAACCCAACTTTTTCAATGACTTCAATGACCCGTTTAGCAGCTTCTTCATTCACACCTTTGTTTCCATTGATTACACGTGATACGGTAGACTGAGAAACATTCGCGAGTCTTGCAATTTCTTTCATCGTTATTTTCATATGTTGAAATCCTCTCGTATTTGTTGAATACGTATTCTAAATATATTCTACTCATCATATTCTCTATATACCTATTTTATCTATATTTATCATATACCGCAAACCATAGGATTGTAGACGCTTAAAAAAATCTATTGACAGATAATTTGCAAAGTATTAAATTTAAAGCACAGGCCTGAATACGTATTCAAGACTTATTCAAACGAGGGAGGTTATAGTTAAGTATGAAAAAGTTATTCTTGTTAATCGCAGCTTTAATACTTGCCCTTTCCCTAGCGGCATGTGGTTCTAAAGGTGCGAATGGTGGTGCAAGTAACAAAATCGTTATTTGGACACAAGCTTCGGCTGATACTCCAGAGGGGAAAATGTTTGCAGATCGAGTAAAGACATACAATGAAAAACATCCAGATGGACCAAAAGTAGAAATTCAAAATATTACGCGTGCGGGAGCCGGATCCGGTTATATCGATAAATTGAACGCCGCTATCACTGCAAACAATATGCCTGATATTTTCACCCTTGACGGGCCAGATATTGCCGCTTATGCAGATTCTGGCGTTATTGGTGAGCTGGATCCGTACTTAAGCGATGGATTTAAAAAAGGATTTACAAAGGCGATTATTGATCAAGGTACTGTAGATGGAAAATTCTATGGAATGGGCTACTCTGACTCCGGTGTAGCTATCATGTATAACGAAGATATGATTAACGCGCTGCCTAATGATATTAAAGCATTGATTCCAGGATCAGACCAAGACTGGACTTGGGAGGATTTTGTAACACTTGCTAGAAAAATTGATACATTTGCAAAAACTTCAAGCAACCCGGCATTCAAAAATTATGAACTAGCTGTAAGCACTTTATTAACGGACATTCCTGCTGGCGCATATGAAACAGGTACGTACTATTTCACCCCTCTACTTTGGGGAAATGGCGCCAATATTGTAGATAAAGATGGTGTAACAGTTGACGGGGTATTAAATAGTAACAAATCAGCAGAAGCTTTAACAAAATTTGCTGAGTTATTTAAAGACCCTGCACTTGCGTCTGCAACTGAATCGGAAAAAGCCTTCCATTCTGGAAAAACAGCTTTATCTGTAAGTGGTTTCTGGTATGTAAATGAATTAACTAACAACTATCCTGGCTTGAAGTTTAGAACCCTTCGTTATCCAAAAATGAGCAAAGATTTCAATGGCTTGTACACTCCATCCGGAAGCTGGGCATTTGTCCGCAATGGTTCAGAAAAAGACAAAAAGCGCATTAAGCAAATAGTTGATGTAATGGAATGGTTAACCAACGATGAAGCAGCTAAAGAGTACTATCAAAAAAACGGTTCAATTCCAACCAGAATCAATTCTATTTCTGAAATCGAAACAAATACAAACAACCCTTACCACAATGAGGCATGGAAAGTATTAAAGTATCAAGTTGAAAACACCAACAAGGCACGTCCCGTATCACCAGGATATCCATACCTTTCTGAAACATTTGCAAAAGATGTGCTTTTAAAAATTGCTCAAAACAAAACAACAGATTCTGCGACGATCAAGAAATATCTTGATGACGCTTCCAAAAAAATCGACCAAGAATTTGAGAAATATCGGAAGTAGTTTCTGAGAAAAAGAGGTGGGGATCTGACCTCGCCTCTTTTTAATAGAAGGGATGTGAAAACATGAAAATAAGCCAGTTCGTGCAAGTAAGAAATACAACGGTACACTTTCAGGAAAGCAATCATTATAAAAAAGGTGAAGTCGTTTCTGCCTATGGTTTTTTGACACCAGCATTGGTGCTCGCGACTCTTTTCATTGTACTTCCAATTATCTATGCATTTACATATGGCTTTACCGATTATTATTTGTTAAAGCCTAATGATAAACATTTTACTGGTTTGGAAAATTTTAAACGGATGCTGACGGATGAGGTATTAAGGCAAAGTTTTCTTAACACCATTAAATTTGTTGTCCTGGTTGTTCCCTTGCAGCTATCTATGGCACTCGGTTTGGCCTTGATCGTCAATAAAAAAATTAAAGGAGTCGGCTTTTTTCGTACCGCTTATTTTTCACCTGCCGTTCTTTCATTAGTCGTCATCTCTATTCTCTGGACAATTATGTTAAATCCAACATCAGGACTAATCAATGAGGTTTTAGCAAATATCGGAATTTCAAAACAGCCATTCCTTTCAAGTTCTTCCCAAGCGATGTACTCTATTGTGGTGATATCGGCATGGTCAGGCATGGGCTACCAGATGATGATTTTTTTAGCAGGTTTAAAGAACATTGACAACCAGATTTATGAAGCAGCAGAAATTGATGGAGCAAATGTCCTGCAAAAATTCTTATACATTACCATTCCATCATTAAAACCAATTACGATGTTTTTGGTGATTACCACAACCATTCAAGCCTTTAAGCTAATTGTTCAGCCAATGGTAATGACTGGTGGAGGTCCGGATTATTCAACTATTACGATTTTGCAATACATTTACGAATACGGATTCCGCCACCGAAACGTTGGATATGCCAGTGCTGTCACGATCATGTTCACCTTATTTTTAATCATCGTTTCCATGGTTATTAAAAAGCTCTTCAGAGAGGAGGAGGCAGCGTGAAAATTTTAAAGAAAACGCTATTTTATGTGCTGGCTTCTACAATCGCTTTGCAATTTCTGATCCCGCTAGTTTGGATGGTGCTTTCTTCATTTAAAATGGATGAAGTTATCTATAGGGATATAGGTAGCATTTATGCCGTGATCCCGCGATTTTCGGACCTGTCTTTGAAATCTTATAAGGAATTATTAGGGTTTTACAATATTTTTAAAAACCTTGGAAACAGTTTGCTTTATGCATCCCTCACAGTTGTCTTCGGGTTAACAATTAACTCGCTGGCAGGATATGCATTGGCTAGATTTAAGTTCCCATTTAAAGATGGCATTCTCATTTTTATTATCGCGTTGATGATTGTCCCAATTGAAGCCACCATTCTCCCTTTGTACCTAGTGGTAAACGAAATGGGCTTAATCAATACAATTGCAGGTTACCTACTTCCGTTTATTGTAAATGTAATGAATATTTTCTTGTTTAGACAGTACTTCCTTTCCTTCCCTGGCGAATTAATTGAATCAGGAAAGATCGATGGTTTAAGTGAACTTGGTTGTTTCTTTCGAATCGTCATTCCTTCGAGTCTCAATATGTACATCACAGTTGGAATATTGACCTTCCTGTCCTCATGGAATGACTTTTTATGGCCGGTTATGGCATTATCAGATTCGAACCTGATGCCAATCCAAGTAGCACTGAACGCAATCTTCAGTGATAAATATAATATTTTCACAAGCAACATTATGGCAGCATTAACCATTGTAACCATTCCAATTGTTATACTATATATTCTCTTCCAAAAATACATTGTCGAAGGTTCGATGCAAAGTGGAATTAAATAAGAGAGGTGTAAGATGAATCGATTACAGCGAGCTGACGAGTATATAAAGCAAAATAAAGATAAAGTCACAAGCAGACCCTATTACCACTTCTCACCGGAAATAGGCTGGATGAACGATCCAAACGGCTTCATTTTTTATAAAGGGGAATATCACTTATTCTATCAATATAATCCATATGATGTCGTCTGGAATGAGATTCATTGGGGGCATGCTAAAACGAAAGATTTTGTGAAATGGGAATACCTCCCTGTCGCATTGGCAAACGATAAAGCCTATGATACACACGGATGTTTTTCTGGAAGCTCGATTGAAAAGGATGGGAAATTATATCTTATCTACACTGGCCACATCGACCCGAACATCGGATGTGATCGTGATGAGTCGGAAATTATTCAGCGCCAATGTGTTGCCTATTCAAAGGATGGGGTACACTTTGAAAAATATCCCTTAAATCCAGTTATCGGAGAAAAACAATTGCCGGAAGGATATCTGATTTGTGATTTCCGAGACCCGAAGGTGCTAGAGGTAAATGGAATTTACTATTGCGTGTTAGCGGTAAGGAACACGAAACGCCGCGGTGAAATTATTATGTTTAAGTCAGACGATTTAGTAAATTGGTCGTTCCATTCATCCATCTATCAGACGAAATTTAATGAAAATACGTTACTGGAATGTCCCGATTTGTTTAGGATCAGTGATAATGATGTACTCGTATTTTCAGAAATGCCCTGCGACCCTGAGTTTAGCGGTCAGGTAAAAAATAAAACAGCCTACGTAATCGGGCAGATGGATTTCGATCAAGGAAAGTTCATTTCCGAGAAAAAGGGGTTGCTTGACGATGGTCAAACTTTTTATGCCCCGCAATCAACAGAGGGTGAAAATGGCGAACGTTTATTAATCGGCTGGATGCACCGTTGGCACGAAACAGTGCCGCCGAGAGAATATGGTTTTAATGGCATGATGTCTATCCCCCGCCAGTTACTAGTTAAAAATGGAGATTTGCTGCAGCAGCCATTTATCAACCACAAGAACTATTTCTCTGTGTCGGCACTATATGAAAACGTTGAGCTGCAGGACAAACTAGATATTACCGGACAGGCGGCAGGTTATTTAAAGATTGCTCTAGGGGAAAACACCGGGAAGTTTACCATCGAACTGAACAAAAATGAGACGAAATCAACACGCGTTGAAATTGATGCAAAAAATAACCAACTTCTCATCCAATCCGACTATGGCAGCAAAGAACCGATTGTTCTCGAAAATTGCTTTGGAAATTCAAATGACGAAAAAACGCTGGATTTTTATCTCGACCTTCATTCCTTTGAACTATTTGTTAATTCAGGAGAAAAAGTCGTAAGCTTCACCGCTTATGACCAAAACAAAGGAACAAACCTTTCGATTACAGGCAGCGGAACAACTCTTAAGGAGGTTCGTTACGAAACATTCCGCGCTTAAAAAATGAGTGATTGCGACCCTTTCTGAGGGGTCGCATTATTTTTTAAAAAGGCTTCAAAAACTGTGCCCCTGGAAATGTATAATTTGGTCTACTCGCTTTACTGGTCAGTAAAATATAGCAACAATATTTGCTTCATAAATTACTTCTTCTTTTTGTATAACCACAAGGAGAGTAAACAGATCTTTACATACTATCGGAACTGAAGTAATTGAACTACTCACCCCTTATCAACCTTGCGGTCTGATTGAAGGGGGAGATTCCTGCGAACACCGAGGTATCCCTCAGTTTATGAGCAGGCTAGCCCCGTCGCACCAACGGTTAGAAGTCTTAACGCTTCGTTTTTAAGATTGATACTTGCGTTAATATCTCGATTTTCATGATAGGTATGGCATTTTGGGCATTCCCATTCACGCAAACCAAGATTTTTAACGTCTTTGT
>JAKACS010000065.1 GCA_021821235.1 Bacillota bacterium | reverse complement strand
CAACACCGCACTGATGCTCTCACCGCCGCCCTGGCGTTCTCCGCCAGGCCGGGCAAAACCCTCTCCTCTTTGTTGAAAATCGTCTGCAGGTGGGGCACCAAGAGTACGATTTTTTTCAAATCCCTGTCCATCGAAAAATGCATCTCTTCTTTGTTTTCCCTCAAAACCGGCTGGCGAATTCTGCGAAAAACTTGTAAACGTGCTCGTCGTTCTCGCTAGAAATCCAGTTTGATTGATTTGATAGGCACCGAATAGGAACAGGACGGCAGCTGCAATTTTTAACGCGATTCCCGCCCATGGCATTATGTTCTTCAGCGCAAGCATCCTTGTCCAGATATTCATCACCCATCTCCAGTGCAAGCCAACATGAACGCCGACAATAATCAGTGTCAGAAACGAGACAGAGATATGTGTCAACTGGAACCAATGCTCATTGCCAATCGTAATGTTTGGAAATAGCACCCGGGAAATAAAGATGCCGCTAACAATAATAAACATCATTAAAATGAATAGCAGGAGATTTAAAAAATAGCTAACCCTTGTTTTCGCTGTGAGCTTCCGGTCAAAGATTTTAAACGTTACATTCTTAATCCAGCGCCAATTCAACAACATATGGGTAATAAACGCTACACCGATCGCCACACCGGCAATTTCATGAAACGTAAGCCCGGCAATCACCCGTTTATTGAACAACAGCACAAATGTAATGCCCATTAATAGATCAAGGGCAAACTTCAAATAATTGATTTTCCTCATTGTTTCACTCCTAATTGGTTTATCGCTAAAGAGTAATTTACAATGAGTTGCTTAATTTATGCTTAACATGTAAAAGGTTCACGCTTGCTTTGATATGGTACCGAAACAATAAAAGTGGTTCCTTTCCCCTTTTCGGAATGTACTTCGATTGTGCCATTGATTTTTTCCAGGCTTTGCTGGACTAGAAACAAGCCGTAACCGCGATTTTCGCCTTTGGTAGAAAAACCTTTAAAAAAAACGTGGTGGCTGATTGCTTTTTCAATCCCTTTTCCGGAATCGTGAATCTCGATATTTAATAGATTTTCAAAATAATCAAAGCGCACGGATACATTCTTATTCGGGCTCTCTTTTACCGCTTCCAACGCATTATCGATTAAATTGCCGAGGATCGTAATCACTTCATGAACTATTTCCTGATCAGCTGGTTCTGGCAAAATACCATCCCCACTGATCGACAACTCCACCCCTGATTCTCTAGCAAAGCTTAATTTTCCGAGCAAAAATCCTGCGAGAACCGGATCTTTAAACCGGCTGACGACAAATCCTACCTCTGTTTGCTGGTGGTTGAGAATTTTTGCAAGATATGCAGAAAGCATCCGTTGATCACCAATATCGTTCAACCCGGCAATGGCGTGGAGCTTGTTCATAAACTCATGCGTCTGTGCCCTTAACGCTTCTGCATACAGCTTCGTTCCTGCCAACTGATCGGCCAAAAGTTTGATTTCTGTTTTATCGCGAAACGTGATAATGGCGCCAACCGTTTTGCCATTCACCACAATCGGAACTTTATTGGCCAAAATGGTAACCCCGTTTAAATCAAGTTCAATATCCAATTCCGGCTTCCCTGAATGCAGTACAGCTGAAATTTTTGCTTGCGGAAGGTACAGATCGAGCTTCATGCCAATTTGCGGCTCCTTTCTCCCACCTTTTTGAAAAAGCCGAATTCCTTCATGATTGACAAGGGTGATGATTCCCTCGGCATCGACCGCCACCATTCCTTCCCTGACCGATTGCAGCATTGCGCTTCGTTCTTCCAGCAATTTTGCAATTTCATTCGGTTCAAGTCCCAAAAGTATTTTTTTCACTTTCCTTGCTAAAAATAATGCCCCAACGATGCCGGCTAATAAGCCAAATCCAACTGCCAAATAAATAATTTTGCGGCTTTCCGCAATCGTTTGATTGACTCTTTTCAAAGATATGCCAACTGCAACAGCCCCAATTTGCTTGCCGCTGTTATCAAAAACAGGTGTAAATGAGCGCAGTGACAACCCCAAAGTTCCCTCCGCAATCGAGACGGATTCTTTTCCGCGCAAAACTGGCCCTTCATCACCGCCAACAAAACGTTTTCCAATTTTGTCTGGAACGGGATGTGTTTTCCGGATTCCCTTCATATCCATAACGACAACAAACTCAACATTTGTTTTCCTTCTTATTTCATTGGCAAATGCTTGAAGCTCTTCCTGTTTTCCCTGCCTGTTAAGTGCCTCGCGCACAAGAGTAGTGCTAGCAACCATCCTGGCAACATCAGTCGCTTTTTCCGCAAGATTCCCCTGTACATCCTTAGATGTTTGTCCTGTTATCAGCAAATCCGTTACCAATAAGGAAAAAATCACAACAGAGCAGACAAGCACCATAATCCTTGTCTGCAAAGTGAATCTCTTTATCGGATTTATTTTCACTCCTAAATGATCCCCCTTTAAAGTGTCCCTCAAGTCTAACTATTCTTTCTTTCCGTACCGATTGACGGGGCGGCCGACACCGCCGTATTGGACATGGATTTGAACTCTTCCTTCTTTCTCTAAATAGTCCAAGTATCTTCTCGCGGTAACCCTTGCAATTCCAACATTTTCTGCCACTTCTTCGGCTGAAACCGGACTTCTTGCATTTGCAATAAACTCCAGTATTTTTGTTAACGTCGGCATTGTCAGTCCTTTTGGCAACAGCTCTTCTTCTTTTTCTTCCGTATTGTTCATAAATAAAAGCTGATCCAATTCAGGCTGGGAAAAGGACTTCTTTTCTTTTAATTTCATACGGAAAAATCGATAGTTATCAAGCGATTTTTTCATCCGTTCAAATGTGAACGGTTTCATGATATAGTCAACAGCTCCTTGGTGGAGAACGCGATGGACGGTTTCAATATCTTGGGCAGCGGTAATTGCAATAACATCTACGAGAAAACCTTCGACACGAACCTTTCGCAGCATTTCCAGTCCGCCCATATAAGGCATATACATATCAATGATGGCAAGATCTGGTTTCATTTTTCGAATTAATTCAAGTCCTTCTTGCCCATTTGAAGCAATTCCAATAATCTTAAAGCCTTCAATTCTTTCGATAAATTGCCGGTGAACCTCCCGGACCATAGGATCGTCTTCAACTAAAACCAATGAAATCATCCCAGTTCCCCCCTTTTTCCGAAAAACAAGCCGCTTGGAGTTTACTATTTTAATTGTAAGTATAACACTTAACGAAAGACAAATTGAAAGTGTTAATAACAAAATGAACTTTATGAACAATATGATCAAAATCTTATTGTATTCTGAATTTTCTATTACCATGTACATGAAAGCGTTATCAAACAAAGGGGTGTTGTAAATGAAAATCAATTTTAAAAATCTTACCGTTCAAGTGTTAATCGGGATCCTTATCGGTATTGCAATTGGCTTTCTTTTTCCAAAATTCGGCTCCGAATTAAAAGTCTTGGCCGATATCTTTATTAAGCTAATCAAGATGCTGATTGCCCCAATAGTCTTCTTCACGGTTGTCATCGGAATTGGCAACATGGGAGATGTAAAAAAAGTCGGCCGAATCGGTGGGAAAGCATTGCTGTATTTTGAAATTATTTCTACGTTTGCTTTAGCAATTGGCCTTGTGATCGTGAATATCATCAAACCGGGTTCAGGTTTCAATACGCAGGCAGCAAAGGCCGGAGATGTTGCACAATTTACCCAGCAGGCTAAAGAAACAAGCAATAGTTTTCTTGACTTTATCATTGGTATTATCCCCGATAATTTTGTCGGCTCATTAGCAAAAGGCGATTTGCTACCGATTTTATTTTTAGCAGTTTTATTCGGGATTGCCACAGCTTCGTTAGGCGACAAAGGCAAGCCGATTATTAAAATTTTCGAGCAATTTACCGATGTTTTTTTCAAAATTGTCAATATCGTAATGAAGTTTTCGCCATTTGCAGCATCAGGTGCAATGGCATATACGATTGGCAACTTTGGTCTCGGCTCGCTTTATTCTCTAGGAAAGTTAATGGGAAGCGTCTATCTGACCATGTTTATTTTTATCGTTGGAATCCTTGGAATTGTCGCAAAAATTTATGGCTTCAATGTGTTAAAATTCATCGTCTATATTAAAGAAGAAATCTTACTTGTGCTTGGCACTTCTTCTTCTGAATCCGCCTTGCCAAGAATGATGGAACGACTTGAAAAATACGGCTGTTCCAAATCGGTAGTCGGACTTGTCGTGCCAACCGGCTATTCCTTCAACTTGGATGGAACCGCTATTTATCTTTCAATGGCAGCAATCTTTATCGCACAAGCCTATAATGTTGATCTGACAATTTGGCATCAAATTACACTGCTTGGAATTCTAATGTTGACTTCTAAAGGCGCTGCCGGCGTCACAGGTTCTGGCTTTATTACACTGGCAGCTACGCTCTCAGCATTTCCGACGATTCCAGTGGAAGGAATTGCCCTGCTGCTTGGCGTTGACCGCTTTATGTCGGAAGCGCGCGCCATCACAAACTTAATCGGAAATGGCGTTGCCACTGTTGTCGTTTCCAAAATGGAGAATGAATTTCATCCAACAGTGCCAGAGACAACCACACGGCTCTCAACCATTCCTATCAACGCAGAAAAGATATAAGCATCAAAGGAGATTTTGCGATAACTTCCTAAATAATGGCCACCTGTCCAACGGGTGGTCATTATTTTGCAAAAATCCAGGTCAAACCTGATTTTTATGCACTGGCGCGTCATGATCTATCTCTTCACTTTGGGTCTATCAACTACTTTTCATCGACCGCTGAGTACATATTACAGATAATGAAATTACCTTTTGAACGATCCATTTAAACGAACTATTTCTACGGTAACCACTGTAAAAACAATTTTATTTATAATTATTATTATTTAATATTTACATTTAAATAATATTTGTTATAATTAATATAAATCAATTACTGGAGGGAATGTAAATGACAATTGAAACTGTAATCAACCAGCAAATTGCGAACTGGAATGTGGTTTATACCAAATTGCATCATTTTCACTGGTTTGTAAAAGGGTCACACTTTTTTACCTTACATGCAAAATTTGAAGAACTTTATGAAGAAGCAGCAACAGTAATCGATGAAATGGCCGAGCGTCTGCTTATGAGTGGCGGAATCCCGATCGCTTCCTTAAAGCAATATTTGGAATTGTCCACAATTGATGAAGCAACTGAAATGGTATCAGCTGAAGAAATGGTTAAAACGCTAGTCAAAGATTTTTCTTTAATCATTGATGAACTTAAAGCAGGAATTGAAGTTGCTGATCAGAACAATGATGAAGTCACAGCAGATCTTTTCTTGGGATTAATTGAAAAACTAGATAAACACAATTGGATGCTTAACTCCTTTCTTGGAAAATAGCAAGCAAACAATGGCAAAAACAGCTCATTATCCAGAAGCGGATAGAGCTGTTTTTTTATCATGCAAGCATGAAGCGCACGAAGGTTAGATAATTCTTTTCCGTAAATAGCCTGAGATCAGGTCGATGATTGTGACCATGACAATAATTCCTAAGAGAATGATCCCGACGCGATTCCAATCCCTTGATGTCAAAGCAAAAATAAGTGGGGTTCCGATACCGCCTGCGCCGATGACTCCGAGAATCGCTGCGGAACGCACGTTGATTTCAAAACGGTAAAGTGTGTACGAAAGAAATCCAGGTATGACTTGAGGAATGATTGCAAACCAAAGAACTTGGAAACGATTTGCCCCGGTAGCTATCAAAGCCTCGGTCGAACCTAAATCCATATTTTCAATTTCCTCGGAAAATAATTTGCCAAGCATCCCAATTGAATGCAGTCCCAATGCCAGCACACCAGCAAAAGATCCCGGTCCGACCGCTTTTATAAACATAATCGCCATCACCAGTTCAGGGAATGTGCGGATAAAACTGAGCACAAATTTGCCCGAACCCGAAACCGTCCGGCCTTTGCTCATATTATTCGCAGCCCAAAAAGCAAACGGGATGCACAAAAACGCAGAAATAAATGTCCCCATCACAGCAATAGCCAAAGTATCAAGCAGGCCATGAAGCAAATCTTCACCGCCCGGCTCTGATACATATCCCCAATCTGGATGAAAGATTCCGCCAAAAATTGCTTTTGAAATTTGTCCGGCTGTTTGCTTAACTTCAGGGACATCCATTCCTGCAAAGGCCCAAATATAAATGAGAATTAATACAAAGTAAATGCTCCACAGCTTCAAACGCTTTTTCTTCGGTTTTTCAATTCTTTTAGCTGCTTCTATCATAATAACTTCTCCCGTAATTTCGTACTGACGTAGTCGATTAACAACACGACAACTAATGTATAAACGATAATTGAACTGGCTTTATCGTATTCAAGAAATCCAAGAGTTTTATTATAAAATAGCCCGATTCCCCCGGCACCAACGAGACCCAGCACTGCTGCAGCCCGGACATTTATTTCAAATGTGTAAAGAACATAGGAGATAAAATAAGCTAATACTTGGGGAATGACAGCAAAAACGATCAACTGAATCTTGTTGGCTCCCACTGAAACCATTGCCTCAAGCGGGTCGAGATCAATTGATTCCATCGCCTCATACGTTAATTTTGCAATTAAGCCAACTGAAAAAACAGTTAGCGCCAAAATACCTGGCAATGCTCCCAGGCCAAAAATTGCCACAAAAATCGATGCCAATAATAAATCGGGAATAGTTCGAATTAAGTTTAAAACAAACCTGGCAGGATAAAAGAGCCAAAAACTTTGAAACACATTGCTTGCCGAAAAAAGCGCAACCGGAATTGAAAGGATCGCTCCAAAAGTCGTGCCAATAACAGCCATGCGGATCGTTTCTAACATTGCCGCGGTAATATTATCAAAATAAGCCCAATTCGGAGGAATCATTTGCTTCAACAGATCCATTACATTTGGTAAGCCAGTAAATAATTCACCTAAGGAGGAACCGGTTTGCAGCGAACTGCCCCAAAGAAGCAAAATGACAATGAATATGGTCACATAGGTTTTCATCTTACTTGAAGGTTTAGGCAATACCTTGCTTTGTTCATGATTCATTCGACACTCTCTCCTAATAATTCGTCCTTTTTAATTGGCCGACCGTAAATTTCCGCAAACGTTTCATCTGTAGCCACTTCAACTGCTCCGTCAAAAACTAGTTCCCCAGCGCGCATGCCAATAATTCTTGTTGCGTACTGCCTCGCTAAATCTACATGGTGTAGATTGACAATTGTTGTGATCCCCAATTCCTTGTTGATTCGTCTTAAGTCATCCATTACTTGCTTTGTTGTTAACGGATCAAGCGACGCAACCGGTTCATCTGCCAAAATAATTTTAGCCTGCTGCGCCAATGCCCGTGCAATCGAAACCCGCTGCTGCTGGCCGCCTGAGAGCTGATCGGCGCGCGTATAAGCTTTTTCCAAAATATTCACCCGGTCTAATGCATCAAATGCAAGGTTTTCATCTTCCTTTGGAAAAAGTCCAAAAATGGTTCGCAATGTTGAATGGTACCCAACCCTTCCTGACAAAACATTTCGTAGGACAGTTGACCGTTTTACTAAATTAAAGCTTTGAAAAATCATCCCGATATCGCGGCGGATTTTTCTCAGTGATGGGCCTTTTGCTTTCGTGATCGAGTTTCCATCAATCAAAATCTCGCCATCCGAAATTTCATTTAATCTATTTATAGAGCGCAGCAATGTTGATTTCCCTGCACCGGATAAACCAACAATGACGACAAACTCTCCTTGTTCAATTTTCAAGTTAATATTTTTTAAGCCTTTTACTCCATTTGGATAAGTCTTGGAGACATTTCTAAATTCGATCACATCTATACCAACTTTCTTGATTTGATAGAAGAGACATCGATAAGCAAAAAAAAGCCTAGCCAGTAAATAAAACATTACTGGCTGGCGACATGATGATAAACTAAACGACGACTACTCCGTTTTTACTTTCTTTGCATAGTCACGGACAATGTCAAACACTTTATCATTCGATGGAGTATAACCTTCGTGTGAATAAATATCTTTAATAATTTTATGTCCTTCCTCATCTTTACCGATTGCAACAAAAGCATCTTGGATTTTCTTTACCCAATCCTTATTCATATCAGAACGAACGGAAATGGTGTCGTTTGGAATTTTTTCTGTGAATTTTATGACCTTTGTATCATCAAAAACCTTCGGATAATCTTTCTTGACGATATTGCGTGCATCTTGGAAGACAACAGCGGCATCGACATCGCCATTCAACACAGAAATAACAGCTTGGTCATGTCCTTTTACCGTAACGCCTTGAACATCTTTTGTTGGGTCAATGCCTGCATCCATTAAAGATGCGGCCGGCCAAACATAGCCAGCAGAGGAAGTGACATCTTGGAAGGCAATCTTCTTGCCTTTTAAATCTTTAATATCATTAATTTTTGAATCTTTTTTCACGATAAACATTGATTTGTAGAAGTCAACCAATTCTGAAGTTGGCTGGCCTGTTTTGTCATCTACTCCATAGCGCTGTGCTTGAAGTAACACGTTTGCAGCACCTTTGTCATGTGCCATGACATAAGCAGTCGGCGGCAAGAAGCCGATGTCCACTTTCTTCGAAGCCATTGCTTCAATAATTGTATTGTAATCTGTCGAAACACTTACTTTTACGGGAATGCCAAGTTTGTCACTTAAAAGCTTCTCCAGCGGTTTTGCTTTTGCTTCCAAAGTACCCGCATTTTGAGAAGGAACGAATTGGACTGTTAAAGTTTTCGGAACATATCCATTTCCGCCTTCACCAGCATTATTTGTGCCTTTGTTCGTTCCGCAGGCGCTAAGAACACCAACAGCTAATGCAAGAGACATCCCGATCGCAGTTAATTTTTTAAACTTGAACATCTGCTACCTCCGTATTAGATAAATTTTTCCTTACTTGTAAAGCGTATCATAATTTTGAAATACTTTCGTAAAGATTTTGTAAAATCTTTAGAGGATTTAGCATTTCTTGTCTTTTTTATTTTTTTCCATTTATAATTAAATTTATGAATCTATATTTGGAACGGGGGTTCGCAATGCACTGTGAATTGATTCTGCTCGAAACAAGTGATATTCATGGCAATATCTTTCCCATCAACTATGGAACAAACCAGGAAATCAATGCAGGTTTTGCAAAAATCGCTTCAATTATTATCAAAGAAAAACAGAATTCTGAATATACATTGTTACTTGACAATGGAGATGTCATTCAAGGGACACCGTTAACGTATCATTACGCAAAGTTCCTTTATGAGAAAAAAAATCCAATCATTCGTATTTTGAATCATCTACACTATGATGCTGCCATTATTGGCAATCATGAATTTAATTACGGCATGGAATTGCTTGATCAATCCGTGAATGATTCACATTTCCCGTGGCTATCGGCAAATATCTTAAAGCGCGAAAGTGGAGGTTCTTATTTTGGAAATCCCTATTTTATCAAAGAATTTAAAAATGGTTTGCGGGTGGCGATAGTAGGAATCACCACTCACTACATACCCAACTGGGAAAATCCAAACCATATAAAGAATCTAAAATTTACCGATGCCTTTGAAACAACGAAATTGTGGGTTGACTATTTGCAAAAAAATGAAACGTACGATTTGCTCGTCGTTTCCTATCATGGCGGGTTTGAACGGGATCTGGCCACAGGGAAACCGACCGAATCGCTAACAGGCGAAAATCAAGGTTACCGGATTTGCCAGGAAATCGATGGCATCGATGTTTTGTTAACAGGACATCAGCATCGACGAATTACCGGAGAACTGAATGGAAAAACAATCGTTCAGCCAGGGTTCAATGGCCAGGCAATTGGCAAGGTGACGGTTCAATTTTCATTTCAAAATGGGAAATGGCAAGCCGGTAAAAAGATTTCTGAGATCATCGAAGTTACGGATTCAACTCCTGCTGATCAAAAAGTGCTGGAATTGGCTGAAGAATTTGAAAAACAAACGCAAGAGTGGCTTGACCAGACAATCGGCGAAATTGTCGGAGATATGACAATTGCCGATCCCT
>JAKACS010000064.1 GCA_021821235.1 Bacillota bacterium | reverse complement strand
GGATAGTAGATAAAAATCGGCCTGATTTATATGATTGGATCGGTGCAACAATATGTCTCATTGGCGTTGCGATTATGCTCTGGGGACCTAGGCAATAGGTATTTTTTGTCCAAGCGGTTTTATCCGGAGGCATGGGAAGGCGTATGTGGCTCCCCATGCCGTTCTCTAGTAAAAGTCTCAACTGAAACATTCATTAACTAAGAATTCCTTTGGTGAAGTTACTGTTTATTGTCATTGGCTAGAATAGTAAAATTCATTTTATCATCCCGCTCGATCAGATGCCCCATATGATTCTCGATAAAAGTAAAATAACCGTTAGTCCCTAAATTGTTAGACCAAAGTTTAATCGATTTCTCAATTCTTAACAAGCACTTAATTGGGATTTCAAAGTATTTCTTAGCATCGAAAGAATGAACATCTTCCATTATGACCTCATGTACCTCGTTATTGGTAAAAGGGTCGAAACTCATAAGAAGCCCATGCAATAAATCCTGATTTTCCGATGTAGTATGACTACTAAAATCATACTCAACTTGTTTGATATATCCATCAACGGTAAGTAGTGCCATTTGGATGGCGGTTAATGCTTGATGTCCTGAGCGATTAGGGTCTTGACGATGAAGCTTTAGTAGGTTGCCTTCCATCGCAGAAAGGATAAATGCATATTGGTCTTCTTGTCCTTTAGGAATCATTCCAAAATCTTTGGCCATTCTAGACGAAATTCTGCCTAATTTGTATGAGTCTATCATGATCTTATTCATGTTTCTTCCATCTCCAAATAATATAGTGGCTTCAGTAAAAGCAATATAGTTTCATCATAAAATTTTATCATCTGCTTCTTATTTAAGTCCATTTTTTTAGAGCCAACGGACAAAAATCCATAACCCTTTATAGCCTTGACTTTATTTGATGATTAATTAAAAAGTGTTCCCGCAGCCCTAGGGTGGGACGAACATTTTATGATTTGACAAATCCTATTCTGGGCGAAATAAGGCCAAAAACGGCAAGTTTTCTGACCTTCTGTATTGAATATTCATTTTTTGTATTAATCATTTTTATATGATTTCTTATCATTAGGATAATAAAGGAACTTACGTAGTGACACGTCACTATGTTTTAATGTTTCTCCTTTAAAGCGTAACCAAATCTCATCATCTGCCATAACCCCATGTGTTTTGCGGACAATGGCCCAACGGTTATAACTACTCAATCCAAGTAAAGCAAGCAGTTCATCTGCATTCACCCTGGTTTCGGGAAATACACGCCACTTTAGCCATCTTTCTATCTCATCTTTTGTAATATACCCTTCCGGATTAGGTGAAAACTGTTTATTAAATCCCTTAATGTAATTGATAACATAAGGTTTATTGCTCCCATTTGGTTTTAAGTCGACACTTGCGATTACATCATCAAAAAGCATGACATCGAATTTCATGTAATCGATCATTTTTTTGTAGCCCCCTTAATCGATAATTAGATGTTGAAGAGAAGATTCTTGTAATTGGAACAGTATAACGTCTTTTGCTCTGCCCAAATTGTATGGAGCGTATTCTAATTTTTCAATTAAATTTTCACGTTTAATAAACGGATCTCCTTGATACAAAGCTAATTGTTTTGTGAAAGAAGAATTAAAAGGCTTCGCTTTCACTTTTCTTTTTAATATACTTAACGGTATGCCCAGCGGATAATCCTTAACATCTGATAACAAGCTTAAACCATGATCGAATATGGGGGCGAGCTTCCACTTTTCATTTTTAGAATCATATAGAAAAAGAATATTATTTGTATGACGATCTTCATTCAAAATAAATGCATCAATTGCAAGCAACGTTGAGACTTCGGTAGAAACATCTAATCCTGTGAACTGCTGTACCTTATCCAGAAGCGCATGAAATTTGTCCTTTGTAGAGTATCTACCATTGTTTAAAATATCGTCCGTTGTTTCAAAGTTTGCTTCGAATAATCGTTCCAGTGAAACTTCCTGCAATGAGCCACGAAAATCCTTGGAATAACATCCTTTTGTTATAGTTCCATCAAGTTTTTCAATCAAACAAGGGGTATATGCAACGTAGGATGTTTGCGGTAAGGTTGTACAACTTAAAACGAGGTATGAAACATACTCGGCCATATTTTCGTAACCAAGCGTATTTTCCTTTAACCATTTATCGCCAACTAACCATTTCGATTGGTCGCCTTTACTTGATGTACTGACAATCGCTTCAACATCTTTTGGAATTCTAATTGTTTCCATTTCGTACCTCCGTAAAAAAACGTTCTAACGTGCAAGTAATCATTTCTTGAGAAAAGAATGGTTCAGACCTACGATCTCTTAGTGAATAGCTGCCCGAGTGAACTATTGAAAAAAGCCTGGGAATGATAAGGGTTTTAGCAGGATTAAGCACGGATAAAGCCATTGAAATTTTATTGATTTTCTATTGAATTATACCAGAAAAATTCCCGGGTACCTGTTCTCGTGTGTTTCACACTTGAAATTTTAATAATAAGCCATACCCTCACAACAATGAATTTTCATAATTTCATTATCCTTATTGAGTTTACGCACCATTGAATGTTCCTTTATTTAGGACTTGGTCCAACCATATTAATTGGATTAACATAATTATCAAATTCTTTTTCTGTTACTAGTTCAGTTTTTAGAGCAGCTTCTTTTAAAGTTATTCCCTCTTTATGCGCCAGTTTGGCAACTTTTGCTGCGTTATCGTAACCTATATAAGGATTTAATGCTGTAACAAGCATAAGGGAATTCTGTAAATTATTTTTTATTTTTTCATAGTTAGGGACAATTCCAATTGCGCATTTTTCATTAAAGCTATTCATAGAGTCTGCTAACAACCTCGTTGACTGTAGGAAATTATATACAATAACTGGCTTAAAAACGTTTAACTCGAAGTTTCCTTGACTCGCTGCAAAACCAATGGTTACATCATTCCCTAGTACTTGTGTAGTAACCATTGTTAATGCTTCAGATTGTGTAGGATTCACTTTACCTGGCATGATTGAACTTCCCGGTTCATTTTCAGGTATAAAGATTTCTCCTAAGCCACTGCGTGGACCACTTGCTAACCATCGAATATCATTTGCGATTTTCATTAGGTCTACTGCAAGTGCTTTCAAAGCACCATGTACAAAAACGATTTGATCATGACTAGTCAAGGCATGGAATTTGTTAGTAGCTGATGTAAAATTTATATCAATAAATCTACTTACTTCCTCTGCAACCATATTACCAAAACGAGGATGAGTATTTAGACCTGTTCCCACTGCAGTACCACCAATTGCGAGTTCTTTCATATGCTGTAAACTAGCAATTATCATTTTTTCATTTTTCTCAAGCATATGACACCATCCACTAATTTCTTGTCCCAGAGTTAGTGGTGTAGCATCTTGTAAATGTGTACGGCCAATTTTAATAACATCTTTAAATTCATCTGCCTTTTTATTAAATGTTTCTTTTAGTTTTGATAATGCTGGTAATAAATTGTTTTCAATAGCTACCACACCAGCAATATGAATCGCTGTAGGAAATGTATCATTTGAACTTTGTGACATATTTACATCGTCATTTGGATGAACATAATCTTGAATTCCTTTTTGATTTAATATTTGATTACCTCTATTGGCTACTACTTCATTTATATTCATATTCGTCTGAGTGCCACTACCCGTTTGCCAAACAACAAGAGGAAAATGAGCTTCCCATTTACCGGCAATTATTTCATCACATGCTTGAGTTATGGCTTCTGCCTTATCCTTAGAAAGTCTTTCGAGCTTATAATTGGAAACCGCTGCACTTTTTTTCAAAATAGCAAAAGCATTAATAACTTCAATTGGCATTATTTCAGTTCCAATTGAAAAATTTTCCTTACTTCTTTGTGTTTGCGCACCCCGTAATTTGTCTGAAGGTACTTTTATTTCTCCATGAGAATCTTTTTCAACTCTGTATTCCATCTACTTCATCCCCTTATTAAAATTTATTCATTCATCTAACTTTAGTTTTTTCAAATTTAATTACTTCTTCAAAGCATGGTTGACCTTGTCCCAGATTTCAGAAGTTAAAGTGCCGGTGCAGCAAGGGCAATTCTTCACTCTTTCTTTTTGGAAAAAATCAAGCATGATCTAATTTATGCACATAAGCTAGCGTCAGTCCGCGAGCTAATGTTAAAAACTCCATAAATTCGGTGCCTAGTACAGCCCAATTAGAATAACCTCATCTGCTCCGACACGTTTTCAGCATCATCACTTACATACCCCATCGATTTATAACCCGTTAACCGTTTCTCAAACATCGTCTTTAGTACCGGAACCTTTACGTCTACATAGTCATAGACTTGAACCACTTGTTTGCCATGGTAATGACGGTGAAGGCGACCAACATATTGTTGTAGTGTTCCTTTCCAAGATATTGGCATCGTTAGGAATAAAGTATCCAATCGAGGATCATCAAAACCTTCCCCAATAAATTTTCCAGTTGCAATCACTAACCTCTCCTCGTCCTTTGGAATTGTTGATAGGCGTTCAAGCTCTCTTTTCTGATCTTTTTTCTTCATATTTCCCGCTAACACAATAATGTTTTTAGCAAATCCTTTGAATTGATTTTTCAATATTTCCAGATGATCAAGACGTTCCGTTAATATAAGTGGGGAGCGGCCCTGTTCCAGAGACTGTAAGACATCGTTAAATATTTGAAGGTTTCTATTTGAGTCTAATACGAGTTCCTCATTAATCTCATGGAATTCAGTTTTCTTCGTATTAAACTTAGTCTCTTTCTTCACTAACACATGACCAAACGGATGAATTTTCGCCTGGTTTTTTGCATCAATTTTATAACGAATAGGTCCACATTGCATCGTGATAATTGGATGCATTCCATCCTTCCGTTTCGGTGTAGCGGTCAGTCCCAATACATATTTTGGCCTGATTTTTTTCAATACATTTTCAAACGTTACCGCTGAAATGATATGGCATTCATCCACAATGATTTGTCCATATTGGGTAATAAAAGATTTTAACTGTCCTCCGTAGTTCAAACTTTGTATCGTTGCGACATCTACCTTTCCAGTTATCTTATTTTTTCCTCCACCAATTTGTCCAATTTCACCTCGGGGTATATTCAAAAATTCCGAAAGCCGTTCTACCCATTGCTTCATTAATTGATTACGATGCACGATTACGAGTGTATTCACCTTTCTCTCAGCAATAACTGCTGTGGCAACAACCGTTTTACCAAAACCAGTAGTCGCGGACAGAGTTCCTAGATTATCTGCTAACAATTTATTTACGACCTCATTTTGTTGCGACGACAAAGTCCCATGAAAACTCACATCAACACTCTCACCTTCATATTGATGATCCACAATATTTACAGTGATTGATTGTCTTGTAAGAAAATCGATTACCTCTCTCAAACATCCGCGCGGCAAAATCAAGGAATCTTGTTCATCATATGCGCTTTGAATCTTACTCGGTATTCTGTGTGTAGAAAACCTTTTGGCTTTTGCTTTATAAAACTCTGGATTAGTAAATGATGCGATATCGGCCATTTCCGATAATAAGGTCAGAGGGATGCCAATCTTCTTAATATAAATTCCATTTTTCAAATCAATTTTTATTTCACTAGGCATTGATACCGGGGTGTCCAATTCATTCCTTAGAACTGCATGAATATCTTCATCTGTCATCTTACGGACCGTAGATAAATACAACCATTGATCTGGATACGGGACAAAATTTTCATCAACAAACAAGCTATTTCCATTTCTCCCAGGTTCCTTCTGAAGTGGGAGGGCAATAAGATTTCCGAAACCTCCTTTTGGCAAACTGTCCTGATTGGGTAACATCCGATCAAAAGATTCCAGGAAAAATCCATCATTTTCTTCTTCTGTTTTCTTTAATAGAACGATTCCCAGTTTCCTTGCAATTGCTGCGGAAACCATTGAAGAAAAGAAAATCCATACATGGGCTCCATTGCCCGATCTGAACCTTTCAATGTGAAACGGAATCTTCATCCACTTACACGTTTTAGAGAAGGCAATTACATCTTGCTCCCATTGTTTTTTGTCAAAATCAACAGTCAAAAACGAGCAAGTTCCATCTTGTAACAAGGGGTATATCCCTATAGTTTTTTTTCCATTCAAATGGTCAATAAATACTTGATCCGTTAGAGGAATCAGCTTACGATGTTGGCTTTGTTTACTTTTAAGATCAGGGTTTTGAGACGTTGATTTTTTCCGCTCCATTTCACGTGCAGGTTTGTATCCTTTACCGCCACTTTCTGATTCCCAACGCAATGCATAGACATCTGTCCTGCCCTTAAATAAACCTTTCAGCAATTTTACTTTCTCTTCTAATGGCGATTGCTTCGTTACTAGTTTACAAGTGTCAATCATGGTATGATTATGCATCATCTTCATCAATAATTGCTTCAGGTAATGATTTTCTTTTTGCAGTCTTTCATATTCATTCATTCCGATCCCTCAAAATAAGATTATTTATAATAACATTATATCCAATTAGTTTGAGAGATTATCCAAAGAATGTGCAGAATGATATGATATTAATAGAGCCCCATTCTTTAACCAAAATCACCACTGGTGCCTACCTCTCATTATTAAAGCGTTACCGTACTAGGGTCAGGCACCGGAATTCTATATTGCTTGCGGGATTTTTTCAAATTCTCGCTTCCATCCTCTATTATTCAGCCAAATTTTAGCAACACACAGCACCCCACATGTGTGGAGTGCATGTGGCAACACACGGGGTGCTGGTGTGTTTAATTTACGAATAAATTATTGTATATAATCAGCTAATTTAGGTGTATGATGCTTTTTGCATTAAAGCATCTGTTTGTTCAGTAACAAGGCGAAAAGGAATGGAGTACAATGGGGGTTGTCTGATCTTTCAACAAATTCAACCCTCATCCTTTATTTTTCAAACGTGGTAAAATGATGAAAGTATTGATTATATCTATTCATTTTTCCCAAAGGAAGGTTCACCCATATGATATATTGAAAAAGCTTTAAGCTTTCCTCTCATACAGTCAAGAATCCAAATGCCTATCCATACAATGTGTTTAGAAAAATAACTGGAGAAGTGTTTGTCTTTAAAAACATTACAGTTTTGAATTGTAACAACGGCTCCGGCAAGTCCACGCTGTTAAATTTAATAGCAAACAAACTGAATATAATAGGAGCTGAAAATATTACAAATAATGGATACAATAAATACCCGTTAGATTACATAGAGGATTGTTCATATAGCCTTGGTGAAAATAAGACTGACGGGGAGTCAGATCGAATACCGCATAACAGTTTGTACATCAAAAGCGAAGATATTTTATATGAAATCAAGAAGATTCAGCAGGAGGCAGTTCTTAAGGAAGGTTACCTGTACCAACACTCTAAATTGGGGTATACTAAGGAGCAATTGGAAAAGTTGAAACATTCTTCACAGATGTACAAACAAATTGAGATTATGAAGTTTGCCAATGAGAAGTATTCTAACGGAGAGACATCCATCCAGATATTTGATGAGTATCTTGCCCCAAATGGATTATACCTGCTCGATGAACCTGAAACATCTCTTTCACCTACAAACCAAATTCAGATGGCGGAAAAAGTCAATAAACTGGCAAGATATTTTAACTGTCAGTTTATTATAGCGACTCATTCGCCATTTATGTTGGGAACACTAGATGCTAAGATTTATAATCTTGACGCTCCCCTTTTGAGAACATATAGATGGACTGAACTTGAAAATGTAAGATTTTTCTACGACTTCTTCAAAGAACGTAAGAATGAATTTGAATAATCGACAGAAACATTCTTGCACACTTCAAAAGGCATACAATAAAGGAAACGCCAAAAATACCAAATTGTTTACTGATGTAGGTGTGGTTAGCAAGATAAAAGGGGGGTTTTTCCATAGGGATACTTTTCACTATAACGGATCATGCTCACCGTAAAAGGCTTTTAATGCCCATCCAGTGTTTGCGTGGTGGTAGCAGGCTTCAATAAAAACAGCTGATTCATGCTCAGAAATCCTATAGATTACAATCGTATTATGGATGTACGACCAATGATAACCGTTAAATTTGAAGTTTGGGTAGTCTGCTGAACCAAAAGATTTTTCATAAGGATTGTGGGATAATATTAACTTAGAAGACTTGTAAACTTTTTCATAATCTATTTTATAAAGTTGACCCAACTGACGAAGTGCGGATCTCTCCCATTTGTCAGAATAATCATTGCCCATTTTTAGTCTCTTTAATTATTTGAAAAGCTTCTTCATCGTTTTCAACATAATTACGTTCAGTTGAAGCTTTTCGAAGTTGTTCCAAAACATCTTCATTTGAAAAAATTGCTTTAGTTAATTTTCTTTTTTGGTCTTCAGTAAATTTTTCATAATCGACCTTTTCCCTAAATGGAATTAAAATGCCAAATTCTTTTTCAAAAAGCTCGGCAAAATCCTTCAATTCAATTATAGCTTTACCTTTCACATATTTATCCAACGTTTCCTTAGTTATATATTCCATCGTTACCACCGTCCTTTTCTATATTATACCATATGATTTTTGGCATAAAATACAATCAAATGAAAAAGTGCCTGCCACCACCCGAACCTTTCAAGGAGTTTCAAAAATTACTGGTCGTGCCAGGCAGTTATACTTACGTTCACCATAACGTTAAGACAACGGAAGACTGCATGTCTTTTTTTAAGCTATAAAACAGCCCTAATTAATATACAAACACATTCCACATGGCTAGGATGGTGATGGCAGAATAATATGATGTAGTAGTGGTTACCTTAACCTAATTTTTTCGCACTTCCATATTTTTAAAGTCGATGATTAATTTATTTGCAAGAAAGAAGTCGCTGCCGATGATGCCGTCAAACCCATGCATTTCTCTAACATCGCCGAGCTGTATAGTGAAATTATTAAGTTGAAACTCGTCAATATTCATACCGTATATTTTTTGCTCAATGCATATTTCCGTACCGCCAATTCCATACATCTTTCGTGTAATGGCTTTTTCTAAATCGAGCATCAATCCGACTTCTTCACATAAATCTGTATCTAAAATGGTTGAAGAGCATCCGGTATCAAGCAATACGTTATTGAATGTCTTTTTGTTCCCATTGTATTTAATCTCAACAGATACTAGAGGCAAGTGGTCATCCATTTCAAATCTCATACTCTTCTTCGCACTCCTATATATGGCTGCTCAATTACCTTTATTTCTTCGTTATTCGTGTGAAAAATATATAATTCACGGTTTTGATTTTCCGCATGTAGTTTTTTATACACCTTCCATGCTGCATTGCCGTTTTCAAAGTCATCGATCACTGCCATCTCTTCAATGACTCTTTCACTTCCTCTTGATTCTGATTTCAATGCTTCTACCAAGACACAACGTTCTGGAAAATGCCGTCGCACTTCAGACCATTTCATTTAAATGTACCTCCTGTCTATATTTTTATAATGCACTATACATCAATAACTAATTTATTTGCTAAAAGGAAATCATCTCAGTTGTCCTCGCCAAATATGCACCTTTTTCTTGTTTACAGGTTTATGCGTTTACAATTCATCCATTTTTTTGTACAATGAGCATATTCTATTATTAATATCGCACTAAACAGTAGATGTCTATTTATAGATGCTGAATCTGGAAGGTGCGTTTAGACGAATTAAGGTTTTCCTGTACGGTATTTGTTTACAAATGCTTGAGTCAGGAAGCTATTTTTATTCTCCCCATTTCAGGATAATCGCAAGTAAACTAACCCCTTATCCTTACCAAGTCTAGTTTATATTTTTGTATGAATCTTAACCCCTAACCTAGCTTCAATCCTTTTCTTTCTGTTTTTTATTTGTTTCATCATCATATTTTCCGTATTAGGGGATATTTTATCAAATTTATCTTGCGCTCTTTTCGCATAAGAAATAAAATTACCGTATTCTCCTTCATGGATACCTAGATCCGTATATAAACCATAGATCTTCCTTCTATAAGGTAGTTTCCTCAAGTCTTTCTTACCTTTCACACTTTTCGCCTTATCTATAATTTGGTATGCTTTACGATAAAACTTATAAGGACTTTTCGCCCTCATCCTTACTGTCTTACCATCAAAGACAAAACCTAAGTAGTCTATATGACTTACTTTTCTACCCTTCAATTCTATGATGCGTAAATCACTATAA
>JAKACS010000063.1 GCA_021821235.1 Bacillota bacterium | reverse complement strand
AAATATTCGTACTTAATCCGTTCCTGTGCAGCATGCTGATCAATGATGTATAACCCTCTTTCATTTTGGGCAAAAATATAGGTTCCGTGCATTTGACCAATTGGATAAAGCGGCGGTACCCTGCTGCCTGTCTTTACTGATTCGGTCTCAACGAAAGCAAGGTCTTCCGCTTCGGTATCATTTTCAGCATTTGAAACAAAAACAAACTCTGGCTCAAAGGAGGCGTACTCCATCATTGCCACATCTTTAACATCTTCGGGTAATTCTTTCAAAACGGGAGTCTTCTTCTCCGGCTCCAGTTTTGGTCGTGATTCCAGCACTTCTTCCGGAAAATCCGGTAAATTTTGTGAAGGAATTTCCGTTTCGCGATACGATAGTTCGTCCAGCACCATGGATGTCTGTTCTGTTTTTGGTTGTTCTTTTTTCACCGGTGCAAAGCCGGTCGGAATCAATTCTTTCTTTTTAAATGTGTCCTGGATCGTCTTGCTGACAAGTTCGTTTAGCTCGGCTTCTTTACTGATTCGGACTTCCATTTTCGCTGGATGCACATTGACATCGACGAGCAGCGGATCCATTTGGATATTGAGAAGAACAAGTGGGAATCGCCCAATTGGCAGAAGCGTATGATACCCTTCCTGAATCGCTTTAACAAGCGGGTAATTTTTGATAAACCGGCCATTGATCATCGTTGATATATAATTCCTGGATGCTCGCGTTACTTCGGGCATGGAGGCATAGCCGCTTATCGTAAAATCAAGCGACTCTCCTTTGATCGGAACGAGCTGCTTTGCAATGCCAAAGCCGTAAATGGCCGCAAGCACTTGACGAACATCGCCGTTTCCATTTGTCTGCAGCAGTTTGCGTTCATTATGAACCAGACGAAAGGCAACTTCAGGATGCGAAAGTGCAAGACGGTTTACCACATCCGTTATATTCCCTAATTCGGTATGAATCGTCTTCATATACTTTAAGCGTGCAGGTGTGTTAAAAAATAAATCCGTGACCGTTATATCCGTTCCTCTTCTACTTGAAGTTTTTTCAAACGTGATTACGTTTCCGCCCTCAATGACAACCAAATTTCCTGCACTTTCACCGGTTGATGTCTTCATTTCAAGCCTTGAAACAGAGGCAATACTTGGCAGAGCTTCACCGCGGAAGCCAAGCGTCCGAATGCGAAACAAATCGGTCTCATCCTTGATTTTGCTCGTCGCATGGCGCTGGAACGCCTTTAAAACATCGTCTTCTTCGATTCCAGCTCCATTGTCGGTGATCCGGATTTTTGCAAGGCCCGCTTCTTCTACTTCAATTTCAATAACTGTGCTGCCTGCATCGATCGAATTTTCAACGAGCTCTTTAACAACGGAGGCAGGGCGCTCGACTACTTCCCCTGCGGCAATTTTGTTCGATAAAGCATCGTCAAGCTGAATGATTTTTCCCACCGTCTACACCTCCTAGCTTTTTACTTTTTTATGCAGCTCGTACAATGTATTCATCGCTTGAAGTGGTGTCATATCTAAAATTTCCAGCTTTTTCAGTTGTTCCAAAACGCGTTTTTCTTTTGCCGACGGTGTATGGGACTGTTCTTTTTCCTTCGGTTCATCGAAAAACGATAGCTGACCGGATGGTTCATGGTATTCTTCTTTGATGGTAGCTGTTGACGGTTGCGGCAGCGGCTCCGCTTCTAATTGTTGTAAAATTTCCGCTGCGCGGGCAATTAATTCTTTCGGCAGCTCGGCTAATTGTGCCACATGAATTCCATAGCTTTTATCCGCAGGGCCTTCCTTAATTTTATGAAGAAAAACCACTTTGCCATTGTGCTCAACGGCACTGACATGAACATTCTTCAATTTGTGCAAACTCTCTTCCAAAACCGTCAGTTCATGGTAATGGGTTGAAAACAAGGTTTTCGCACCGATGCGGTCATGAATATATTCAATCATCGCCTGGGCTAAAGCCATTCCATCATAGGTTGATGTCCCACGGCCAATTTCATCAAATAAAATCAAGCTGTTTTGCGTTGCATTTGCGATTGCATTTTTTGCCTCAAGCATTTCGACCATGAACGTACTTTGTCCGGAAATTAAATCATCCGCTGCGCCAATTCGGGTAAATACCTGGTCAAAAATCGGCAAGGTCGCTTCAGATGCCGGAACATAGCAGCCAATTTGAGCGAGTATCGCAATTAAAGCAATCTGGCGCATATAGGTGCTTTTCCCTGACATATTCGGTCCGGTGATTAATAAAACTTCTCTCTCACTGTCCATATAACAGTCATTTGGAACATACTCCTGGGAATTCAGCACTTTTTCAACAACCGGATGGCGGCCATCTTTTATGACAATACGGCGTTCATCGGAAAATTGCGGTTTTACAAAGCGCCGTTCTTCGCTCACTTGGGCAAAGCACTGCAGCACATCAAGCGTGCTCACATTTTTCGCTAAAGCTTGTAGTCTTGGAATATATTCTTTTACTGTCTCACGAATGTCGGTAAACAGTTCATACTCAAGCTCGCCAATTTTTTCCTCTGCTTGTAAAATTAATGCCTCTTTTTCCTTTAATTCCGGAGTAACAAACCGTTCTGCGTTTGTTAAAGTTTGTTTTCGTTCATATTGTCCTTCTTGCAATAGATGCAAATTGGCTCGCGTCACCTCGATATAATAGCCAAACACCCGATTGTAGCCCACCTTCAGTGATTTGATGCCCGTTTTTTCACGCTCTTTTTGTTCAAGCTGGGCGATCCATGTCTTGCCATTGCGGCTTGCATCGCGGTATTGATCGAGCTGTTCATTATAGCCGTCACGAATCATATTGCCTTCTTTTAATGATAGTGGCGGGTTATCGACAATTGCCTGCTCCAATAAATCGGTAACTTCTTTTACCGGATCCAATTGCTCTGCGAGTTCCGCTGCTTCTTCCGTTTCAAACTGGCAAACGATTTCTTTTAAAAATGGGATTTGCGTTAAAGAACGCTTAAGCTGCACCAAATCGCGGGCGTTGATATTGCCAAATGCCACGCGTCCGGCAAGACGTTCCAAATCATAGACTTCCATCAATTTCTCACGAAGATCCTGTCGTTCGAAATAATGTTGGATTAAGGTATCCACCAAATTTTGCCGGCGAATGATTTCAAGCTTATCGATAAGCGGTCGATCGATCCACTGCTTGAGCATCCGGCCGCCCATTGCCGTCATTGTCCCGTCAAGCAGCCAAAGCAACGAACCTTTTTTCCCTTTGGAACGAATGGTTTCCGTCAACTCTAGGTTTCGTTTTGAAAAGTAATCAATTTTCAAATACTGTTGGATTTGGTATGTGGAAACCGGCTGCAAATGATCAAGGCTCCTCTTTTGCGTCCGGTATAAATAGTGAAACAATCTCGCTGCTGTCTGCTTTAATTTGTTTTGTGTTAAGTCGAGCAAAAGACTGCTGAAGGATTCGTCGGTTCCATCGTTATCCTCAAACGATAAAGTGATTGCGGATCGCTCGCGCATTTGTTTTTGCAAATCAGCGTTAAAACTGCTTGGAATCACAACTTCTTTTGCACCTAATACTGACAATTCATTCAGCACTTCGTCAAATTGGTTTGACAAAAGCGTTACCTTGCTTTCGCCCGTCGAGAGATCGCTATAGGCAAGTCCGAACGTACGATCCGCAAATTGGGTAACTGAGGCAATGTAGTTGTTTTCTTTATCGTTTAGCCCCCGTCCTTCCATTAAGGTTCCAGGCGTGATCAACTGAACAACTTCGCGTCTCACTACCCCTTTAGCCTGTTTCGGATCTTCTGTTTGTTCGCAAATGGCCACTTTGTAGCCTTTTTCAATTAATTGCTCAATATAACTTTGCGCAGAATGATAGGGAACTCCGCACATTGGAATTTTCTCATCCCCGCCGCCTTCCCGGCTCGTCAACGTAATCTCAAGCTCTTGTGATGCGTTTAATGCATCTTCAAAAAACATTTCATAAAAATCGCCTAAGCGAAAAAATAAAAAGGCATCCTGATGCTCTGCCTTTACCTTTAAGTATTGTTGTATCATCGGCGTATAATGAGCCATAACTTCCTCCAACATTTCCAATCTATCAATTCGCGTATCTTCGACAATTATATCATATTGGACGCCCCCCGGCACCGGCAGATACTTGGCAATTTGAAAAAGAAAATATTGAAGCGATTTTATCGTTACGGAATAACTGCCAAATTTTTATTGACCTTTTTTGCTATTCTATATATAATAAGATTCGTTCCTTTTCACTTTTCTTTCTAATACTTTTTATTCGTATGTCCCAGTAGCTCAGCAGGATAGAGCAACAGTTTCCTAAACTGTAGGTCGGAGGTTCGAATCCTCTCTGGGACGCTCTTAAACCTTGAGAAATCAAGGTTTTTTTATTTTGTTTATAATAGTCAATTAGTGTTTGCCGAAAATGAAAGAGTAGTTTAGTTTTAGGTACAATTGGCAATGCTAAAATTTTCATTGGTGTCTTTAAAATTTAGTTATGAAATCACTAATGAAGGTATAAGAAAAATGACATAACGATTTAATATACAAAAATGCCAGATCCTTGAGTGAATAACAAGTGAACTGGCATTTTCGTTTGAATAAAATTATTTGATTGCTTGCTGTAGTTTGTGAATATATTGTAATGCTTTCCCTGTACCGATGGCAACGGACTCAAGCGGGCTCGGAGCCAGGTGAACAGGAACAACGATTTCTTTGCTGAGCCATTCTTCCATACCTTTTAGCAAAGCACCACCGCCTGTTAAAATAACCCCACGGTCGACGATATCGCCGCTTAATTCAGCAGGGCAATCTTCTAGGGTTGCTCGGATTGCTTCTAAAATTTGTAAAAGAGCCTCTTTCATCGCTTTTTGGATCTCATAGGAGGATAAAGTTACGGTCTTTGGAAGTCCGGTTACTAGATCGCGGCCGCGAATGTCCATAAAATGTTCTTCATGATCAACAAGCGCGTAGCCAATTTCCATTTTAATGTTTTCAGCAGTCCGTTCGCCAATGAGAACGTTGTATTCTTTGCGAACATGCTGAACAATGTCATCATCAAGCCTGTCACCGGCAACCCGAATCGAATGGCAGGCAACAACGCCGCCAAAGGAAATAATAGCGACTTCCGTCGTACCGCCACCGATATCAACAATCACATTTGCCACCGGTTCATCTACAGGCAAACCTGCACCGACTGCTGCAGCCACTGGTTCTTCAATCAGGTGAATCTTTTTTGCACCAGCATTTCGGACAGCATCATGAATGGCACGGCGTTCAACACTAGTAGAACCTGAAGGAGTGCAGACGACGACATTCGGTTTGCGCATGGAAAAGCCCATTTTTTTGGCCGCTTTGCGCATTATGTGCTTAAGCATATCTGTTGTAATATCATAGTCAGCGATAACGCCATCTTTTAATGGGCGAATCGCTACAATTCTGCCTGGAGTTTTACCGATCATGTCCTTAGCTTCTTTTCCGACTGCCAAGACATTTTTCGTTACGGTATCAATCGCGACAACAGAAGGCTCGTTTAAGGTAATTCCTTTATTTTTGCTGTATACCAATATATTTGCAGTCCCTAAATCAATACCAATTTCAGCATTCGACAACATTTTTTCACCCTGTTTCTATAATTTCTACAAAATATTCTTCACTTTACCCTACCACGAATATGGGGGCAGCGAGGTAAATGTAAACAAATCGTTAACCGAATGTAATTTCCCGTGAAAAAATTAAGCGAAATGTAATATGAAAATTGCATAAAAACATCTTTTTTTGTTCATAATGGTTTGATGTTCTACTGCATTTGATTTTTATGTTACGATAGAAAAAAGGAAGATCGGAGTCTTCCGTTCAAAACTGGATAAACGTAAAGGCAGTGAGACAAAACTTGGATGTAAAACAAAAACTGCTGGTGATCATTGGTCCAACTGCGGTAGGAAAAACGAAACTAAGCATTGAACTGGCCAAACGGTTTAATGGTGAAATTATCAGCGGAGATTCGATGCAGATTTATAAAGGGATGGATATTGGAACGGCCAAAATAAAGCCAGAGGAAATGGCAGGGATCCCCCATTATTTAATTGACATTAAAGATCCATCCGAAAGTTTTTCTGTTGCCGAGTTTCAGGAACTAGTCAGTTCGAAAATCAGTGATATCGGCACAAGAGGGAAACTTCCCATCATTGTGGGTGGAACGGGTCTGTACATTCAGTCCGTTTTGTATGATTACCAGTTTTCCGAAGCGCCTGGAGATGATGTGTTTCGAAGAGAATTAGAACAGAAAGCGAGACAAATGGGGAATGAAGCTCTCCATAAGGAATTGGCTGAAGTGGATCCTGACAGTGCCCGTTCGCTTCATCCCAACAATCTCCGCAGGGTGATCAGAGCGCTCGAAATCTACCATTGTACTGGAAAGACAATGAGTGAATGGCAAAAAGATCAAAAACATGAATTGTTGTACCATACCGCGATTGTGGGGCTTACGATGGATCGTGAAAAACTGTATGAACGAATCAATGCCCGGGTGGACATAATGATGAAGGAAGGCCTCCTTGAGGAAGTGCGAAAATTTTATGAGGATGGGTTGCGTGGATGCCAATCGATTCAGGCCATCGGCTATAAAGAATTTTATGATTATTTTGACGGAAAAGTTTCATTGGAAACAGCAATTGAAAGCTTAAAGCAAAATTCCCGGCGCTATGCAAAAAGGCAATTTACTTGGTTTCGTAATAAAATGAGTGTAGAATGGTTTGATATGACAGACACCAATCCTTTTTCAAAAAAAATAATGGCAATTTCTCGTTATGTGGAAGGAAAGCTCGGAATAAAATCGAATACATATTAGTAGAGATAAAAGAGGAGGATTTTTCAGATGAAAACATCAATTAATATCCAAGATCAATTTTTAAACCAATTGCGCAAGGATGGCACAAATGTGACGGTATTTTTATTAAATGGATTCCAAATCAGAGGCCAAATAAAAGGCTTTGATAATTTTACAGTGCTTTTTGAATCGGAAGGAAAGCAGCAATTAGTTTTTAAACACGCAATCTCAACTTTTGCACCGCAAAAAAATGTTCAGTTGGAACTGGATCCGCAGTAAGGATTCAAATAAAAATAAATGATTTTCCGAGCCCGCAGCAAAAGCTGACGGGCTTTTGTTATTTCTCGGGCAAATGGGAGCCAGAAAATGTTTTAATGAAATACGCAGGTAATGAATACATATAAGTTGAAGCATTGTTTCTATAAAACGGTCAAAAATTTTTAAAAATAAAACGTTGCTTTGGTACATGACCATTGAAGCATATATTGCTGGCAGAATGAGAGGTGATAGCTTTGGATCAACCGATTCGTATGAAGAGCAATGGTCAAATCAGCATTGTCCTTAATTCGCAGAAACGAAAATCGCCTGCAAAAGACTTGCCGGATTTTCAAGTTGTTCCAAAGGATATTCCACCGGAACATGAGGCGTTAAAAGAGATTGAAGACGAGCTTGGAACCCTGGTTGGAATGGAAGAAATGAAACGGATGATAAAGGAAATTTATGCGTGGATTTATGTGAACAAAAAGCGTGAGGAAATGGGATTAAAAGCGCGCAAACAGGCGCTCCACATGATGTTTAAAGGAAACCCCGGCACAGGTAAAACAACGGTTGCGCGGTTAATTGGCAAGCTTTTTTTGAAAATGAATGTTTTATCAAAAGGGCATTTGATTGAAGCGGAGCGTGCTGACCTTGTCGGCGAATATATTGGCCATACGGCTCAGAAAACACGTGACCTAATCAAAAAAGCGCAAGGAGGAATATTGTTTATTGATGAAGCCTATTCTTTGGGAAGGGGCGGCGAAAAAGACTTCGGCAAGGAAGCGATTGACACGCTTGTAAAACATATGGAGGACAAACAGCATGAATTTATTCTCATTCTTGCAGGCTACTCCCGGGAAATGGCTTATTTTTTAACATTAAATCCCGGATTGCACTCCCGATTCCCGCTTGTGATCGATTTTCCTGATTATGATGTTCATCAATTAATGGAAATAGCCAAACGGATGCTGATTGAAAGGGAATATTCATTCAGTCATGAAGCAGAGAGAAAGCTGAAGGAGCATTTAACATGGGCAAAAGGTATGCTCGGCCCGATTCGCTTTTCAAATGGGCGCTATGTCCGCAATATCATTGAAAAGTCTATTCGCGCCCAAGCAATGCGGTTATTGATGATCAATCAATATGACCGCCAAGAACTAGTGACACTGCGAAGCAATGATCTAGTCTTTGAAGTCGAACATAATGAATAAAAAAATCGATGGACGCCGAACCATCGGTTTTTTTGTTGACTGGCGCAATAAAATGATTCTGTAGGAAAAATTATGCATGAGCAACTAGAAAAGCGGAAATTGTAGGAATGGGTGTTTTTTTGATATGATGGGAAAAGATGAAAAGTAAAGAAGGTGGTCGTTTGGAACAAAACATAGAAGTGGAAAAAGCGATTCTTGTTGGCTGTCAAACAACGATGATGGACGATTTGCGCTTTGCCTATTCGATGGAGGAATTGACTTCATTAACGGAAACAGCGAAAGGCAAGGTTTTGACTTCAGTCACGCAAAAGCGTGAACGGCTTCACCCGGCGACTTATATCGGGAGTGGAAAGGTAGAAGAAATCAATGCGCTCGTACAGGAATTGGAAGCGGATTTGGTTATTTTTAATGACGAATTGTCCCCTAGCCAAAAGCGAAATCTTTCTGCGGAATTGGATGCGCGCATTATTGACCGAACGCAGTTGATCCTTGACATTTTTGCCCAAAGAGCCCGGTCAAAAGAAGGAAAACTTCAAGTTGAACTTGCACAGCTTGAGTATATGCTGCCGCGCTTAGGCGGGCAAGGGGTTGAATTATCCCGGCTTGGTGGCGGAATTGGCACGAGAGGTCCTGGAGAAACCAAACTGGAATCTGATCGCCGTCATATTCGCCGCCGGATTGATGATATCAAATCCCAACTCGAAACCATTGTCAAGCACCGGGAACGCTATCGGGAAAGGAGAAAGAAAAACCGGGCTTTTCAAGTTGCAATTGTCGGCTATACAAATGCCGGAAAATCAACGCTCTTTAATCGCCTCTCAGAAGCAGAATCGTATGAAGAGAACCAGCTTTTTGCCACTCTTGACCCGATGACAAGAAAACTGATTTTGCCAAGCGGTTTTGTTTTGTTAATCACGGATACTGTCGGCTTTATACAAGATCTGCCAACCTCTCTGATCGCCGCTTTTCGATCAACATTGGAAGAAGTGAAAGAAGCGAACTTGCTTTTACATGTGGTGGATATGTCCAATCCGGATTATTTCCATCATGAAAAAACGGTTAATCAACTACTGGAAGAGCTGGATGTAAAAGAAATTCCACAATTGACCGTATACAATAAGAAGGATATCCGTCATCCGGATTTTGTCCCAACAGCAACAACACCAACTGCTTTTATAAGTGCTTTTGACGAAGACGACCGATCCCAGTTAAAGAAGAGGTTAGAAGAAGTTGTTATTGAGATGATGGACTCCTACCATGTCCAAATTCCTTCCAGTGAAGGAAAATTGCTCTCCTTATTAAAAAATGAAACCATTTTACGAGAGCTTAAATTTAATGAAGAAAATGAATTGTATTTTTGCCGCGGTTTTGCGCCAAAAGACCATCCTATTGCAGGACAGCTAGAGAAATACAAAGTTTAGAATGGAGCAGGAAAATGTATCAACATTTACAATATGGGGAAGAGCTGTGCAAGCGGGTAACCGAAGTGGAGCAACGAATTGGGAACATTCACCGTAAAATTGATGAAAGAAGTGAAAGCAACCAGTTTAGAGTTTTGCAAAGTTTTCAAAAACATAAAGTGAGTGATTCTCATTTTATTCCATCAACAGGTTACGGCTATGACGACAGCGGACGTGATACTTTAGAAAAGATTTATGCAGATGTTTTTGGTGCTGAAGCAGGCATTGTTCGCCCGCAAATCATCTCTGGAACCCACGCGATCTCGATTGCCTTGTTTGGAGTCTTGCGTCCAGGCGATGAACTATTATACATAACAGGGAAGCCATATGATACCCTTGAGGAAATTGTCGGTATCCGCGGAAATGGAATCGGTTCGCTAAAAGAATTTGGTATTGGCTATGACAGCGTTGCCTTAACTTCAAAAGGAGAAATTAACTGGCAAGCAGTAGAAGCTAAAATTGGCCCAAAAACCAAA
>JAKACS010000062.1 GCA_021821235.1 Bacillota bacterium | reverse complement strand
TGCGGATAAAAGAAAAAAAACCACGGATAAAAGATAGATTCCCGCGGATAAAAAGAAAAAATCCACGGATAAACGGTTATTTTCCGCGGATAAGCAGAACCAGTCCGCGAAAAGAACACGTGATACCAAGATCCTTGACGGTTTTCCCGTCAAGATAGGCGAAACCAATCCACGGAAAAGAGCATGAGCAAAATTTCCCCGATCCCTTCTCCCCTCCATTATAAAATGTTTAACCTTTCCTCCAAGAGGTTATTGAAATGGTTAGAGATCCATTTTATTTTTTTTCGGAGAAAGGGTGAGGCAAATTTGTCTGAAGGGATAAAAGTTGTTGTAAATGGTGTGGAAATGGAAACAAAAGATGATCAATCTATGCTTCAATTTCTGTCAGAAAGTTCAATTGAAGTGCCGCATGTTTGCTATCATCCAAGCTTAGGACCAATTGGAACATGTGATACATGCATTGTGAATGTAAATGGCGAACTGGTTCGCTCCTGTTCGACTACTCTAAAAGCGGGAGACGTAATTGATACGGCTGCTCCTGACGTAAAAAAAGCACAGACGATTGCGATGGATAAAATTTTATACAACCATGAATTGTATTGTACGGTTTGTGACTATAACAATGGCGGCTGCGAAATTCATAACACTGTGAAAGAAATGAAAATTAATCACCAGAGTACCCCGTTTGCTCACAAGCCATACCATGAGGACAATTCGAATCCATTTTATCGCTATGATCCTGACCAATGTATCCTCTGCGGTCGCTGTGTCGAGGCATGCCAGGATTTACAGGTGACAGAGACACTGCGAATTGACTGGGATCGGGATAGGCCGCGCGTGATCTGGGACAACGATGTCCCGATTAATGAGTCGTCCTGCGTTTCCTGCGGACATTGTTCAACCGTTTGCCCGTGTAATGCGATGATGGAAAAAGGCATGGTCGGCGAAGCTGGCTATTTAACAGGCATTGCCAAAGACACACTAAGGCCGATGATCGAATTGACAAAAGGTGTTGAAACGGGCTACGGCTCGATTTTAACGATTTCGGATATGGAATCGGCGATGCGCGAAGAGAGAATTAAACGAACAAAAACTGTTTGTACGTATTGCGGGGTTGGCTGCAGTTTTGAAATTTGGACAAAAGGAAGGGAAATCCTCAAGGTTGAGCCGCAAGCGGAGGCGCCAGCAAATGGCATTTCGACCTGTGTAAAAGGGAAATTTGGCTGGAGTTATGTAAATAGCGAGGAACGGCTGACAAAACCGCTGATCCGGGAAGGTGATCTGTTCCGCGAAGCAGAATGGGATGAAGCGTTAGATCTCGTCGCACGTAAATTCGCTGAAATTCGCAATGAATTTGGTGCAGACTCGCTTGGATTTATTACCTCTTCCAAATGTACAAATGAAGAATCGTACTTAATGCAAAAACTGGCCAGAGCAGTGATTGGAACAAACAACGTCGACAACTGCTCACGATACTGCCAAACACCAGCAACTGTTGGCCTTTTCCGAACAGTCGGCTACGGCGGGGATGCAGGCTCGATAAAAGATATTGCAAAGGCAGAACTTGTTTTAATTATCGGTTCAAATACATCGGAATCACATCCTGTTTTAGCGACAAGGGTAAAACGGGCTCAAAAGCTAAAGGGACAAAAAGTCATTGTCGCGGATTTGCGGGAACATGAAATGGCAGCCCGAGCAGACTTGTTTGTTCGACCAAAGGTGGGATCCGACATTGTCTGGATTCATGCCCTTGCCAAATATATCATTGACAACGGCTGGGCAGATGAACAGTTTTTACAAGAAAAGGTAAATGGTGTTACGGAATATATTCAAAGCCTTCAACCATACACTTTGGAATATGCCGAAAAAGAAACAGGCCTTTCAATTGCCAATTTAATCAAAATGGCAGAAATGATTCATGAGGCGAAAAGTGTTAGTGCTCTTTGGGCAATGGGCGTCACTCAACACATGGGCGGCAGTGATACAAGCACAGCCATTTCCAATCTGCTGCTCATCACAGGAAACTATGGGAAACCAGGAACAGGCGCCTATCCGCTTAGGGGACATAACAATGTGCAAGGTGCCGGCGACTTTGGCAGCAGTCCTGACAGCCTGCCGGGGTACCAGAAAGTGTATGATGACGAAGCAAGGGTTAAATTTGAAAACGCTTGGGGCGTGAAGCTTCCGAAAGAGCCAGGCATTAACAACCATGACATGATTGAAGGCATTCATAATGGCACGTTAAAAGCGATGTATGTAAAAGGCGAAGAAATGGGTCTTGTCGATTCCAATATCAATCATGTTCATGCAGCATATGAAAAGTTGGATTTCTTCGTTGTCCAAGACATTTTTTTCACAAAAACAGCCCAGTACGCTGATGTGGTTTTGCCAGCAGCACCAAGCTTGGAAAAAGAAGGAACATTTACGAATACTGAACGAAGAATCCAGCGTCTTTACCAAGTGTTTGAGCCGATGGGAGATTCGAAGCCAGACTGGCAAATTATTATGGAAATCGCCAACCGTCTTGGAGCCGAATGGGATTACCAGCATCCAAGCGAGATTATGGCGGAAGCGGCCATGCTTATGCCGATCTATTCAGGTGTGACATACGAACGGCTGGAAGGTTTTAAAAGCCTGCAATGGCCGGTAGCACCCGATGGAACGGATACTCCTCTGCTTTATACAAACGGGTTTCCATTCCCTGACGGCAAAGCAAGGTTAGTTCCTGTTGATTGGACAAAACCGCATCATTTTGGTGAAGAATACGATATTCATGTCAATAATGGCCGTCTTTTAGAGCATTTCCATGAAGGCAATATGACTTATAAGTCAAAAGGAATTTCCGAAAAGACGCCAGAAGCCTTCCTGGAAGTTTCTCCAGAACTTGCCGCTGAAAGAGGCATAAAGGATGGAACATTGGTAAGATTAACGTCTCCTTATGGAAATGTTAAAGTAAAATGCCATATTACAGCACGGGTAAAAGGAAAAGAAGTTTATTTGCCAATGAATGATTCGGGCGAAGCAGCAATCAATTTATTAACTAGCAGCTATGCAGATAAGGATACAGATACCCCTGCTTATAAAGAAACACAGGCAAAGATGGAAATTTTACAATATGAAGGAATTAATCCGCTGCCAAGGATTAATTTCCGCTATGGCAACCCGCAGCCGCAAATTGGCGTTCAAGTTCAGAAAAAATGGGCACGTCCGGACTATGTTTTTCCGGGAGATCAAGTGAAAAAGGAGCGGAAACAGCATGGCTAAAGCGGTACGAAACATTCAGCGCATCGAATTGAGCGAAGAAGATAAGCGGCGTCTCGATTTGCAGGAAGTGGAAGATGCACTTATTCGTAATAAGGAAGCGATCCTTGAATCGCTTCAAGTAATTCAGTATATGCATGACCGCGGCTTTCTTGCACTGCTGAATGGACTGTTTGGACAAGGGGATAAAGTGTTAAAACTTCTCGTTACAAAAGCGGATACGCCAGAAACAGCGAATACACTGAAAAATTTACTTTTAATGGCAGGCGTGCTCGGTACATTAGATGTCAAACAATTGGAACCGATTTTGTTAAAAGTGAATGCCGGGATTGCGAGAGTGGCCGAGATCAAGGATCACAATCGTGAAATGAGTTTCTTTGATCTTTTTCGCTCATTAAAAGATCATGAAATCAACCGCTCGCTTACGTTTATGATGGAATTTTTAAAAGGAATGGGCGAGGATACGAGAGAACTTGAGCGCACCACGCAGAAACCGGAACACCAGGGCAAACATACTGGAGGCAATGAAACGCTCAAACGATAAAAAGGAGGAATGGCAAAAATGGCACATCTTTTTAAAAAGATAAAAAAAGTCAGAACAAGAACAGATCGTCTATCCGCTGATTTTAAAAGACTATCAAAAAATTTTAAAGGCATTTCAGGTAACTTTAAAGGCATCTCCTCACGGATACAGGGAATGAAAGCAAGTATAAAAGAAATACCTGCTATTTTCAAAGGAAGAACGAGAAACAAGCGCAGGTCTCCAATTGCTGAATAAATGAACAATAGGGCATCCTCAAACGGATGTCCTATTATTTTTTTAGCTAATCAGAATTTATATCCATAAATTCTGAACGCATAAATTCAACTACGCCTCTGTCTTCGTCCTTAGGGACTCGCCAGTCGGCGAGTTTTCATTTAAAAATAACAGGAATAGTTAAGAAAAAGTTAAGCAGACCCGATCATAATAAGCATTGTGAAACAGCTGAAAGGTTTTAAATCTCTTTTGAAAGGGGCGATGCAAAGAAGAAAGTTGAAGATTCGTAAGTAAAAAGTTTTACAGAACGATCATAAAGGAGATGAAAATACATGAAAACCAAAAAGTTGCTTAAGTGGCTGCTGCTCGCAGCTGTACTTGGAATTGTCTTTTTTGTTGGCTTCCGTTTTTTTGAAGATGGAAGATGGGGACAGGGAGAGCTGGGAGCATGGCAAAATAAAGCTGCGCAAATCCAATCCTTCCATCGCGGTTCTGGAGGATTCGGAGCTCAAATGATGGAACGAGGCCGGGAATTTCGTCACGGCGGCAATTTCATGAATGGCCCTCGTGGTGAAAGGCATTTTGCAGGAAGAGAAGACTTCGAATTCGGGGGTATTCTGTTTGCTATCGCCGCAATCTTCTTTGGCTGGCTGTTCCGTAAGAACGCCGGTGAAAGCATTTGGCGGAAATGGACAGGCTGGCTGCTGATCGGCCTCGGCGCTTTGCTTCTTTTAGCAAAAGTGCTGCCGCTCGTTGTATTGGCTGGCGGTGCATTTGTTCTTTACAGACTTCTTAAAAGAAAGAAAAACGCGCAAACAGATTGGAAAGTCGATGACACTTTCGAATCCGTAACCCCGGTTACGAGCAGCGCTGGAGCATTGCTTGATGAATGGGAACGTAACCTTAACAAGGAGGAAAAGAAAAATGGGAATTTTTAAACGATTAAAAAGAATTGTAACGGCTGATATCAATGAGGTGTTGGACAAAATGGAAGATCCGCTAAGCATGCTGAATCAGTACTTGCGGGAGATGGAAACACAACTGGACGGGACAAAAAGAGCCTTGGCTGATCAGCTTTATCTTGAGAAAAAGTATGAGCTTTTAGTTGATGATGAGGAAGTCCTTGTTACTAAGCGCGCCCGTCAGGCAGAACTGGCCGTTTCACGAGGAGAGGATGAAATCGCCAAACTAGCGCTTCAGGAAAAAATCCTCCATGAAACGAAAGTAAACAGTTATCGTGAACAGTATGAAATCACAAAACAGCAGACGGAAAAGCTGAAAGAACAAATCAGCAAGCTGGTTGAAAAATTTCAGGAACTGCAGTATAAGAAATTAGTGCTGGCTTCAAGAGCCCATGCTGCAAAATCGATTCAGCATGGACAAGCTGTACTGGCCTCGTTCCAATCCGAGCAAGCCGTTTCCGGGTTTGCCAAGGCTGAAGAACAAGTGCGCAAACTCGAAGCAGTAGCAGCGGCAAGCACGCATTTCTATGAAATAACGAATAAATCTGAACAAGCAGGTTTAGAATATCAGCTTCAAGAAGCCGTGCAACAGCAACTGGATTTATTAAAACAGGTGAATGAGTAAAAAAAGGAATCTGCCAATGGCAGATTCCTTTTTTTACAGTATCAATGATTTTCCTCCGTGCTTTTAAATGAATAGTGCTTGCGGGTGTGATGAAATACGGGGTGCTTGCAAAAATGGATAGCATTTTTTACTTTACGATAATATTTAAAAATAAGTGCAGACCTTTTTGTGAATAATAAAGGAGAATTGTGTATAATGTATAGAAAAGGTATGCTTTTTAATTTAAGTGCCAACCTTTTCATAAGGAATGATAAATATGAATGATGAAATCAGAAGAAAGATAAAGTTGATTTTTGATCGCCAAAAAGGATTTGCAAAAACTAGAGACATTATAAGTGAAGGATATAGTAATTACTATATCCGTAAATTAGAGAAGGTTGGAGATATCGTCAAAATTAAACAGGGACTTTATCGCCATTCCGAATTTGAACTGCATCAACATGATGAGCTAGTAGAGGTGAATAAAATCATCCCAAATGGTATAATTTGCCTCTTGTCAGCATTGTCATTTTATGAGTTTACCACATACAATCCTGGGGAGTATCAACTTGCTATATATCGGAGAGCCAAAAAACCAGTTTTACCTGATTATCCACCAGTAAAGATCTTCTATTTTTCGGAGAAGCAATATGAATATGGAATTGAGGAGATTGAAATAGATGGATATAAAGTGAGAATTTATAGTAAAGAAAAAACAATATGTGACATTATCCGCTATAGAAAGAAAATTGGAATTGACCTTATGAAAGAAGGGTTGCATAACTATTTGCGCCAATCTGATAAAAATATTACGAAGTTAGTTTCATGTGCGGAAGAGATGCGTATTAAGACGGTATTATTAAAATATTTAGAGGTGCTTTTATAATGGGGGAAATCAAAAATATAGCTGCTTCAGTAGCAGAACGATTAAAAAATGTTTCAAAACAAAATGGGAAAGCCTTCGATTTACTTTTATTGTTATATTTTCAAGAACGATTTTTATATCGACTTTCCATTTCAGACTACCGTGAAAAATATTTGCTAAAAGGGGGGTTGTTCTTATTTTCTTTAACACAATTCAAAGCTAGGCCAACAAAAGATATTGACTTCTTAGCAAAACAAATATCGAATGATCTTCAATATATTAAGAATTCTTTTAAGACAATTTGTTCCTTGCTGATAGAAGAAGATGGAGTAAGTTTTGATGCAAAGGATGTAACTGCTAAACGTATAAAGGAAGATGCCGATTATGAAGGTGTTCGCATTAAAATACCTGCCTCTCTGGGTAGGATGAAAAAAGTTTTACAGCTGGATATCGGGTTTGGAGATGTAATTGTCCCTAAGCCACAAGAAATTCAATATCCTGTCTTATTGAATATGGAACAACCATATATTCTTGTATATTCTACAGAATCAGTTATATCTGAAAAATTCGAAGCAATGATTTCACTATCTGTGGCAAATAGTAGAATGAAGGATTTCTATGATATTTATACACTATTAACTACAGAAAATTTTGATGGACATATCTTATTTGAAGCGGTTTTAGAAACCTTTCAAAGAAGGGGCACACAATTGGAAAGAGAACATCCCTTATTTTTACAAGAATTTGCAGCTGACAAAACGAGAGTTCAACAGTGGAGGGCATTCTTACGACGTATTGGAGCTGATCCGTTTTTAGAATTTTCTTTTGTAATGTCGTGTATATGCGAGTTTCTTTATCCAATTTATCAGGCAGTTATTATGGAAGATGATTACTTTAAAATGTGGGATTGTAAGCGTATCAAATGGAAATAAAGTAAGGTAAATTCAATCTATTATGGTTAACCCACCTTTTATTCGCTCACTTCTACAGTTTTTCAAATTTTGATACGCCTTAAGAATAGGAAAACTCGGCAATCGGCGAGTTTTCCATACAACTTAACGATTTTCCTCCGTGCTTTTAAATGAATAGTGCTTGCGGGTGTGCAAGAAGTAATAGAGCAGGACGCCCAAAAGAACATAAACTGAGCTAATTAAATAGAAAGAGCTGTAGCCGATGTTTGTCACGACCCCTCCTACGACAAAGGAACCAAGACCAACACCAGTGTCATAGATTGACAGAAACGTTGCTGTCGCCAGTCCACGGCGATTTGGAGGAGCGTCCTGGATGGCAATTGTTTGGAAGATTGGAAAAATCGTTCCCCAGCCAAGCCCGATCAATCCGGCAGAAAAAAGAAAGCTCCCTGCCGCCTGTGACTGGCTTAAAATGTACATACCAACCGCAAACAACACAATCGACGGAAAAACAATAACATTTGCGCCATAAAGATCAAACCATTTACCTGTAAATGGCCGTGAAATTAATAGAATGATCGCATAAACAACAAAAAAGAAGCTAGAAACTCCTCCTAAATGAATTTCAGTAGCATACACCGATACAAATGAAAGAATGGATGCATATATAATCGCAAAAAAAGCCCCAGCAATTGAAATCGGCACAGCCGCTGTTTCAAAGTAATTTTTCAAAGAGAAATTTCGTGAAGCAGTCAATTCTTTCTGGTGATTTTCTAATTTTGGTACCTTTACACTTAAGCCCGCGATTAAGGCAGCAAGTGCTGTAACGGCGCTGATCGCAAATAAGGCGTCTGCTCCCCATTTTTGAATCGCGGTTAAGCCGATAAACGGGCCAAGCACCATAGCCAAGTTCGTTGACATAATAAAATAGCCCATCCCTTCACCACGGCGGGAATCTGGAATAATATTGGCAACAATTGCCCCTGCTGCCGTGGTTGCCATTCCAAAACCAATGCCGTGCAAGAAGCGAAGCATAAAAAAGGTGGTCAGTGATTTTGGAAAAAAGTACAACAGAGAAGACACGAGAAAGATCGTTAATGCAGTAAACAGAGCAGGACGGAATCCAGATTGCTCAATCCATTTTCCCGCAAACGGACGGGAAAGAATCGCAGAAACTAAGAAAATCGTTGTCATAAAACCTGCCTCGGCAGCACTGCTGTGAAATTGTTTTAACGCAAAGACTGGCAAGGTAACAAGCAAAAAATAAAAGGCACTGAATAGAAAAAAATTGCTAAATGATATACTGATAAAGTCTTTTGTCCAAAGTTTTGGTTTACTCATTCGATGCACTCCTGTTTTTTAATACGTTTTGCCATTGTTGAATCAGATGAAATAGTTCCTTTTGGGATGGCTCCGGAAAATGATCCAGCAAGTCATTATTTGTACGGAAAATGGCTGCTTCCCACTTTGGGTATTCTTTTAAAGCCGTTTCGGTTAATTCTATATATTTTTCCCGTTTGTCCTCACCAGGGATTTGCTTGACATATCCCTGTTTGACAAGCCTTTGGATCGTCCGGGTCATCGGCGGAGCCTCAACGGACAAATATTTGCAAAGGTCTTTTTGCGTTAACGATTGTTTTGCATTTAACACATACAAAACAGACCATTGCGCACTATACAATCCAAAAGCTTTCAGCTCTTCATTAACCTTATTCGTTAAAAGGCGGGAAAGCTGATGCAGACTGTGAAATAATTCAAAGCTGTTCATGCGGCAACATCCTTCCAATAATAGTTAGCTAGGTAACTATATACCTAGTTCACAAGATTGTCAAATTTAAACCTTATTTCAATGAAACTTAGAAAATTCACGGAATGTTAGGCAAGGTATTTATTCCTATGAAAAAAAGATTCACGGGAAGCTGAATTACCGAGGCTTTCATTTTATCAAATTGGGGAAAATTCAGGCAGAGAACGAGCAAAAACTTCGCTTGATTTTAACCTTGGCATGGTTCTTGCATATATGAAAGGCTGTAAGAATCATTTGGAGGTGCAGTGAATGGATAAACTTATAGCCAGAGAGGAAATACCGTTATTATTTAAAGATGGGATGACGATGATGGTTGGTGGATTTATGGGAGTAGGCACGCCACAGGAACTCGTGAACGTGTTGTTGGAGTCAACGATCAAGGATCTTACTTTAATCGCAAATGATACCGCATTCATTGAAACTGGGGTAGGTCCACTAATTTTAAACAAGCGCATCAATAAAGCAATTGTTTCCCATATAGGGACGAACCCGGAAACCGGAAGGCAAATGATTGCTGGTGAATTGGCGGTTGAACTGGTACCTCAAGGTACGTTGGCTGAACGGGTACGTGCCGGCGGATCAGGACTCGGCGGGGTGCTGACGCCGACAGGGGTTGGAACCGTGGTAGAAGAAGGGAAAGAGAAAATGATCGTGGATGGACGTGAATTTTTGCTGGAAAAACCGCTTCGAGCGGATATTGCGCTTCTCAAAGCATTTAAAGCAGATAAAGCTGGAAATCTTGTCTACCATCGATCTGCTAGAAATTTCAATCCCGTCATGGCTTTGGCAGCAGATAGGGTAATAGTCCAGGTAGATCAAGTGGTTGAGATTGGGGAAATCGATCCGGATGAAGTCATGACGCCGGGGATTTTGATCGATAAAGTCTATGTTTGTGGAGGTTGCCGCTAATGGTTAGTACTCAATTAAACTCAAAACAAATCATTGCCGCCCGTGTTGCAAAGGAACTGAAAGACGGAGATGTAGTCAACTTGGGAATCGGCCTGCCGACGATGGTGCCAAACTTTTTACCGCCAGAGGTAAATGTCATCCTCCAATCTGAAAACGGATACATTGGTCTTGGACCGATTGAGGGTGAAGTGGATCCTGATCTTGTGAAT
>JAKACS010000061.1 GCA_021821235.1 Bacillota bacterium | reverse complement strand
AAACGTTCAAAAATAGTCAAATAATGATTGATTTTGAAAGAAAATGATTGATTTTTGCAATCGGTTTCAGTAAGATGAAGGCAGATACAAAAATTAAAGGTAGTGGTACATTGCTTACACCAGAACGTCACCAGCTAATTTTGCAGCTTTTAAAAGAAAGAAGTATTGTTAAAATTCAGGAGCTGGTAGAGCTTACAAACACATCTGAGTCAACGATTCGCAGAGATTTATCCCAGCTTGAAGAAGGAAAGTTTTTAAAGAGAATTCACGGTGGTGCATCAAGGCTGCAAGGGAAATTGGCTGAACCGAGCATGGTGGTGAAGTCTGCCAAAAACCTTCATGAAAAAAGACTCATTGCCCAATATGCCGCTAGTCTAGTAGAAGAAGGCGATAGCATTTATCTTGATGCGGGTTCGACGGTAAAGGAGATGATTGAATTCCTCACGGTAAAAGACATTGTCGTAGTGACAAATGGATTGACAAATGTAACGCCATTGATCACTAAAGGGATCCCAACATATTTGATTGGCGGCTTTGCAAAGCAACATACAAAAGCACTGATCGGCAGGGGAGCATTGACTAGTCTGGATCAATACCGATTTGATAAATGTTTTATGGGTGTGAATGGTATTCACCTTGAATTCGGTTATACGACGCCTGACCAAGAAGAAGCGATCGTAAAGGAAAGAGCAATGCATTTGTCGCGCGAAACATTTGTGCTAGCCGATGAATCAAAGTTTAATGAAATTGCTTTTGCGAAAATTGCTGATACCACCAAGGCAGTGATTATTACGGACCAATTGACGGATGAAATCCGCCAACAGTATGAAGCAAGAACGACAGTAAAGGTAGTGATAACATCATGATCTATACATTAACCTTAAATCCTTCTGTAGACTATATCGTGAAGCTCGGACAGTTTCAGTTGGGATCTTTAAATCGAACCATTAGCGAGGAAACGTTTCCTGGCGGCAAAGGGATTAATGTTTCCAGAGTTTTAAAACAATTAGGGGTCGAAAGCAAGGCTCTTGGTTTTAATGGAGGCTTCACTGGCAACTTCATCGATTCGTATTTGCAAAAAGAAGCAATTGTTACAGACTTTATTAAAGTTTCCGGTGACTCACGAATTAATATTAAATTAAAGACCGGTGAAGAAACGGAAATTAATGCAAAAGGTCCTGCTATTACGGATGCCGATTTCCAATTGCTAAGCGAAAGGATCCGCCAGCTGACTGCTGATGATTTACTTGTGCTCGCTGGTAGTATTCCATCAAGCATGCCGTCAGATACGTATGAAAAACTTGTGGGAATATGTAATGAAAGCGGAGCCAGCTTCGTAGTAGATGCTGAAGGAGACCTGTTAAAGAAGGTGCTGCCTTTCCAGCCATTGTTGATTAAACCGAATCACTATGAATTGGGTGAGCTATTTGATGCTGTGATTTCCAGCCCGGAGGAGGTCATCCCGTATGCCCAACACTTAATCGAGATGGGGGCAAAAAATGTAATTGTTTCCCTGGCAGGCGAGGGTGCAGTGTTTGTAAACAGAAAAGCAGCTTATGTTGCTTCTGTTCCGAAAGGAGAAGTGAAAAATTCAGTCGGTGCCGGAGATTCAATGGTTGCAGGTTTCTTGGCACAGTTTCAAAATGGTAAAAAATCAAAGGAAGCGTTCCGCTATAGTGTTGCCGCTGGCAGTGCAACCGCTTTTTCACTCGGGTTATGCACACGTGAGAATGTCGAGGAACTCCTGCCTCAAGTAAGTATTAGAGAAATAAATATCGGGGGAAATTGAGATGAAAATAACAGAATTACTAACAAAAGAAACGATTCTGCTTGATTTAAAAGGGAATCAAAAGCTGGAAGCAATTGATCAATTGGTCAATATCTTATATTCCGCAGGAAAAATCAGCAATCAGGCTGATTTTAAAGCAGCTATTTTAAAACGTGAGGAACAAACTACAACAGGAATTGGCGATGGGATCGCCATTCCTCACGCAAAGGTGAAAGCGGTTAAAGCAGCAGCAATTGCCTTTGGAAAGTCAGAGGGAGGCGTCGACTATCAATCATTAGATGGCCAGCCTTCCCACTTGTTCTTTATGATTGCAGCGCCTGAAGGAGCAAATAACACTCATTTGGAGGCGCTTGCGCGGCTTTCAGGAATGCTGGTAAATAATGAAGTGCGCGAAAAGCTAATGGCAGCTAAGTCAGCCGAAGAGATTTTAAATGTGATTGAGCAATATGACCATGAAGATGATGTGCAAGAGGATGTTTCATCAAAACCGAATGCGATCGTTGCGGTTACAGGCTGCCCTACAGGGATCGCTCATACGTATATGGCAGCTGATTCTTTAAAAGCAAAAGCCGCAGAAATGGGCGTTACCATTAAAGTAGAGACAAATGGTTCCGGCGGGGCAAAGAATGTGCTCACAGCGGAAGAAATCGAGAATGCGACAGCCGTGATCATTGCAGCCGATATTAACGTCCAAATGGAGCGCTTTAAAGGTAAGCATGTAATTCAGGCGCCTGTCGCCGATGGAATTCGCCGTCCCGAACAATTGATTGAGCGCGCACTTAACCAGGATGCGCCAATCTACAATGGAAATGATCGTCAAGGAAGTCAATCTGACAATCAAAAGGAAACGCGAACGGGTTTTTACAAACATTTGATGAATGGTGTTTCCAACATGTTGCCATTTGTTGTCGGCGGAGGAATTCTGATTGCGATTTCTTTTATGTTTGGTTATAATTCCGCTAAATCTGGGGATCCATCCTATAACCCAATTGCTGCGGCCTTAATGACAATTGGTGGCGGAAATGCTTTTGCTTTGATTGTCCCTGTTTTGGCAGGTTTTATTGCAATGAGCATTGCCGATCGTCCTGGTTTTGCACCTGGTATGGTCGGTGGTATGTTGGCGGCAAGCGGCGGCGCTGGATTTCTTGGCGGATTGATTGCCGGTTTCCTTGCTGGTTATATCGTTGTTCTTTTGAAAAAAATGCTCGCAAATCTGCCGCGCTCATTGGAAGGGATTAAAGCTGTGCTGTTATTTCCGTTGCTTGGCATCGCGATCACCGGATTTATTATGCACTTTGTTGTTAACCAGCCAGTTGCCCTATTGAACAAAGCGATTGCTAGTTGGTTAACCGGTCTTGGTACAGGAAATGCGATTCTTTTAGGAATTATTTTAGGGCTAATGATGGCCTTTGATATGGGCGGACCAGTCAATAAAGCTGCATATGTGTTTGGAACAGGTTTACTTGCAAGCGGAGTTTATCAGCCAATGGCAGCCATAATGGCTGCGGGAATGGTTCCGCCCCTAGGGATTGCAATTGCAACCACATTGTTTAAAAATAAATTTTCAAAAGAAGATCGCGATGCTGGAAAAGCTTGCTATGTGATGGGTTTATCCTTTATTACTGAAGGTGCGATTCCGTTTGCAGCGGCCGACCCGCTTCGCGTCATCCCTTCGATTATGATTGGCTCTGCAGTATCAGGCGCATTATCGATGGCATTTGGCATTGGTCTGCGCGCACCGCATGGCGGAATTTTCGTTGTACCGCTTGTTGAAGGCGGCGTACTGCAATATGCTCTAGCGATTTTGATCGGTTCTGTAGTCACAGCATTGTTATTGGGATTTTTGAAAAAACCAGTTAAATCCAAGTAAACGAAAAAGCCGGGAATGGATTTTCATTTCCGGCTTTTTCGTTTACTTACCTATGCTTTCTTTGGTTGCTGCATGCCAGGGTGAACAGCCAAAAAGGTCACGATTCCGGCAATGATACTTACGCTGCTAAGAACTACTAAAATCCAGTGATGCGGGAATTTCAGCAACAGAGCAATAACAGGAGGGCCGGAAGCGACTCCAATAAATCTCATTGAACTGTAAATCGATGTGACTGTTCCCCGTTCCTCTTTTTCAATGCCTTCAGTGATTAAAGAATCAAGGCATGGAAGTCCAATGCCAATCCCGACGCCAGCAACTAAAAACATGGCAATCATAAACCAAAGTTTGATCGAAAAATACAGGCTTGCAATTGCTGCTGCAGTAAGAACAATTCCAGCTAATATCAACCATTTCATCAAAATTTTATTTTTTTTGATGCTTTTTCCGGTAATATACGATGCAAGGCAAAGTGCACCTAAAGGCAAAGCCAAAAAGAAGCCTTTTTTCAAATCTTTAATCCCGTACTCTGTTTCAAAAATCTCGGATAGGTAAAACAAAACGCCAAATAGGACAAACATGAGAATGCCGCCAATGAAAAAGATGGCATATAGCCAATGCCCTTTTTGCTTAAAAATCGTTTTTAAGTTTGTAAGAAATTGTTTGAATGGCAACGGTTTTTCGGCAGTTTTCGGACATTTAACAAGAAAGATCATCAACAAGGTCGAAACGACACAAAAGATAGGAATTGAAAAAAATGGTAAAAACCAACTGTAACCAGCTAAAAATGCTCCTAAAATTGGACTTAGCACTTTGCCGAACGTATTGGAGGTTTCGATCAGTCCAAGTGTGCTGCTAACATCATCCTCGTTTTGAAACATATCACCAACAAGTGGAAGAACAATCGGAAAAGCGCCAGATGCTCCAACACCTTGCAGCGCTCTGCCAATTAAAATTACCCAGTATGCGTCATTCATTTTCCATGCAGCAATGCCAGAGATAAGACCTCCAATTCCAGCGGTGATAAGACTTGGAATAATGACTTTTTTTCTCCCTATATGGTCTGATAAATAGCCGGCCAATGGAATAAGTAGGATGGCGACGATTGAATAGACCGTAATGATCATACTCGTTTGAATCGATGAAACCGATAGCTTTTTTTCCATTGAAGGCAATACAGGGATTAACATAGAATTTCCCAATGTCATGACAAGCGGAATCGAAGACAGGGAAAGGATCGCCCATTTTTGCTTTGCGATTTCACCAAACTTTTTTTCCCCTTTTGATTCCTGCTTTTTTGCCGCCACTGGATTCGAACACAATTGTTCACTATTTTCCATCGAAAAATTTCACCGCTTTCTTTCGTTTTGCTAATGTTAATATTGGCTGTTTTATTTTAAAATAACAAAGTAGAATGAATCCTTTTAATGGAAGCAGGGGAGAATAAATGGCAGCACCGGAAATTGTTAATTTGGCGGTTGGTAGACCTCGGGAATTTAGATGGAGTGAAACCATTGAACGTTCAGGAATTGGAAAACAAACCGTTTTGTCAACTGAATTGAAAAAAGGCGGATTTATTGGTGATGGAGTAGAAAATGTGGAATTTCATGGCGGTGTGGACCGGGCTGTTTGCTTATATCCATTTGAACATTATTCTTATTGGAGCAAACAGTTTGGCAAGCATTTACTTTCTCCCGCACTTGGTGAAAATATTACGGCATCCGGGATGATGGAAGAGGATGTCTGCATCGGGGATATTTTTAAAATCGGCACTGCCATTGTGCAGGTGACCCAAGGGAGGATACCGTGCTCAACTATTTCAAAATTTAATTGCGAGGGGCAATTTTTAAATCGCATATTTGCATCGGGGTATACGGGTTATTTCTTCCGTGTTCTTGAAGAGGGCAAGATTAATAGCGATTCAAAAATTAAATGGCTTGAAAAAGAACCAAACCGCGTTTCTGTTCTATTTGCCAACACGATCCTTTTTCACAACCAGGATAATAAAGCAGGGGTGGAAAAAATCTTATCCGTTGCAGCTCTTGCAGAAGTTTGGCGGCAAAAATTAAAAAAACTACTATGATTGTTTCGAAAATTTGAAAATTTATTCTTGACAGATTTATTTTGTTGATTTAAGATAAAATCATTCTAGAAGTTGATAACAGCATTGATGAAGAGTAGTAGCTTTCACGAATACGAAAAGAGAACTGATGGTTGGTGTGAATCAGTGTAGACGTGATAGTGAATGGACTTCGGAGCTCCAAACCGAACCCGCTAATGGCAGTAGGATTTGGCGAAAATCTCATCGTTACATGAGACAGGTATTCAAGCGGATAGCTTCGATACTGGTAGAGTGAGCCGATATTCGGCTAATGAAGGTGGCACCACGGGTCTTCCGTCCTTTTTGGATGGGAGGCTCTTTTTGTTTTTGAGAGGATATGTAAAAGCTCTTTGCTGCATGGAAAACTATCAGCCAACAGAGCCCTAAAATTGATAAAGATAAAGCGTTGCGCAAGAGGAGTACCCTTATTCAATCTTCACAGAGAGCCGGTGATGGTGGAAATCCGGTATGAATGTATTTGGGGAATGGGCTTGCAAGTGGCAGTTTGAACTTTCAGTAGGACTGCACGGGTTTCCGCCGTTAAAAGGATAGGGCATCGGACGAAAAGCTCCCGTGTCTGAAAAAGGAAACAGGGACTCCTGGTTCAAAAAGAGGTGGCACCGCGATCAAGAATCGCCCTCTATATGCATTATCGCTCAATGCATATAGAGGGCGATTTTTATTTTGTAAGGAGTGTTAAGAGATGAAAACAAAAACTGACTATCTGATTCGAGAAATAAAAGGAGATACATTGACACCTATTGCTATTTTGCAAAAAATTTCCGGACGGAAGAAATTTCTGTTGGAAAGCTCACATAAATACAGTGAGTCAGGCCGGTTTTCCTTTATTGGTTCTGAGCCGACGAAAGAGTTTTTTTCTAATGGCGATTGCTGTGAAATCACAACACGCTCAGGGGAAAGAACAAAGGTAAAGGGAAATCCATTAGAAGTACTTAAAGGGCTTTTGCCATTTCGAGAGTCAGTTCCATGTTCAATTCCATTTCTAAGCGGTGCGGTTGGCTATATCGGGTACGATGTGATTCGCCAGTTCGAACAAATTGGTACACTTCTTCCAGATGAATTAAACATGCCGGATACCCACTTAATGATCTATGATGAAGTAATTGTCTTCGATCATCTGGAGGAAAAAGTTTTTATTGTTGCCGTCGGTGAAAACGATGAAGATAACGCCGAATTGGAGGCAAGGGTTCAAAAAAGGCTTGCAGAATTAAAACGGCCGCTTCAGCATGCAGAGCTCGAAGATGTTACTTTTGGCAAATTTGAACCGGAAACAAGCAAGGAAGAATTTATGAACCATGTTTTAAAAGCGAAAGAGCACATTGTTGCCGGGGATATCTTTCAAGTGGTCTTGTCGCAGCGGATGAAATCTGCCTTTTCCGGTTCGCCGTTGTCTTTATACCGCAAGCACCGTGCCAATAACCCAACGCCATATATGTTTTATATCGATTTTGAAGAGTACACGGTAATTGGGTCATCACCGGAAAGCCTTGTAAAGACAAGAGGGGAAACCGTGATCGCCAACCCCATTGCCGGAACAAGAAGACGGGGAAAAACAAACGACGAAGATGCCTGTTTGGAGAATGAACTGCAAAATGATGAAAAAGAGTTGGCTGAACATAAAATGCTTGTTGATCTGGGACGAAATGATCTTGGCCGTGTCTGCCAATTTGGTACAGTTACAGTGGAAAAATACAAGACAATTGAAAAGTTCCGCCATGTCATGCATCTTGTGTCAGAAATCAGCGGGACGCTTTCAGAGGATAAAACAGCCTTAGACGCGCTTGCTGCCTGTATTCCTGCTGGAACGGTTTCCGGGGCACCAAAGATTCGGGCAATGGAAATCATTAATCAATTAGAAAAGAAGAAACGCGGCTTATATTCTGGAGCAATCGGCTATCTTTCTTCCAATGGAAATATCGATTTTGCGCTGGCAATCCGGACGATGATTTTAAAACAAGGCATTGCCTATATCCAAGCCGGTGCCGGAATCGTCTATGATTCAGCTCCGGAAATGGAATATGAAGAAACGATAAATAAAATGAGGTCATTTTTGGAGGGTGGAAAATGATTATACTGATTGATAATTTTGACTCCTTTACCTTCAATCTTTTTCAATATTTAGGAGAATTGGGCGAGGAAGTGAAGGTTTTTCGCAACAATCAAGTAACGATTGAGCAGATTAAAGAACTAAACCCAACAGCAATTATTCTCTCACCAGGTCCTGGCAGGCCTGAAGATGCTGGAATTTGCGTTGAAGTCATTCAAACTTTTTACAAAGAAATTCCTATTCTTGGCATTTGCCTTGGGCATCAGGCCATTGCATACGCATTTGGAGCAGAAATTAAGCAAGCTTCCACAATTAAACATGGGAAAACATCTTTCATTACCCATTCAGGACGCATGTTTGATTATTTAACAAGTCCGCTCGAAGTGATGCGCTATCATTCATTATCAGTCGAAAAAAGCAGTCTACCGGAACAATTGCAATGCACGGCTTTGTCAATGGACGACCGGGAAGTGATGGCAATTGAGCACCGGCAACACCCGGTATATGGCCTGCAGTTTCATCCAGAATCGATTGGAACTCCATTAGGAAGACAAATGTTAAAAAACTTTATTCAATTAGCAGAAAGGAAGAAGAACAATGAAGGATTATCTACTTCGCTTAGCTGAACAGCAATCGTTTACCGAAAATGAAATGAAAGAGGCCGTAAAAGTAATTTTGCAAGAAGAAGTATCAGAAAGTGAAATTGCTGCATTCCTTATGGGCTTAAAAGCAAAAGGAGAAACAGTTGAGGAAATAGCCGGCATTGTCCGAGCGTTGAAAGAGAATACATTAAAATTTACAAATAAGTTTCCGAATGTTCTCGATAACTGCGGAACAGGAGGGGATGGCTCATCGAGCTTTAACATTAGCACGACATCCGCTTTTGTCATCGCGGGAGCAGGGATTCCGGTTGCAAAGCATGGAAATCACAGCATTTCAAGTAAAACGGGAAGCGCGGATGTCCTTGAATTTCTTGGTGTGAATCTGAGCTTGCCGGCAGAGGAAACAGAGGAAATTTTACAGGAAATCGGGGTTGCGTTTTTATATGCTCCACATGTTCATCCAAAGTTGAAAAAAGTGATGACGGTTCGCAAACAATTAAAAATTCCAACCATTTTTAATTTTATCGGGCCGCTGACAAACCCGATCGATCTCGACTATCAATTGCTTGGTGTTTACCGCCGCGACTTGCTTGAACCATTTGCAGAAGTATTGCGCACCCTTGGCCGTAAGCGGGCAACGGTGATCAATGGTGCCGGCTATATGGATGAAGCGTCATTGCAAGGTGAAAACCATATCGCGATTTTAGACAACCAGACAATCCAATTGAAATCCTTTTATCCCGAAGAAATTGGTCTTTCACGTTATAATAACGAAGCCATTAAGGGAGGAAATGCCGAAGACAACGCCAAAATTTTATTGTCGGTTTTAAAAGGAGAAGGGGGAGCTTATCTTGATACTGTTTTGCTAAATGCAGGGATCGGTATTTTTACAGCAATGAAGGCAGAAACAATTCAGGACGGAATTAAAGTGGCCAAAGATAGCATTGAATCCGGTGCCGCTTATCAAAAACTTCAGCAATTAATTGAAAAATCTCAAGCCCGCAAAAAGGAGGCCATGTAAGTGGAGACAATCCTTGAGCGAATTCTAGACGAAAAACGAAAAGAAGTTCAGCAACTGAAAGAACAGAAAGTATCAACTACGCAAGCAGCAACTGAAAGAAGATCGCTGATCAAAAAGCTGGAGGAACCGGATGCATTCGGGATCATTGCTGAATTCAAACGCGCTTCTCCTTCAAAAGGGGTTATCAACAACAAGGCAAACCCGGTTGAACAGGCGCGAAAATACGAAGAAAATGGAGCAGCAGCGATTTCCGTGTTAACAGATACGACCTTTTTTCAGGGCTCATTTGCCGACTTGAAAACGGTTAAAAATGCTGTTTCCCTTCCAATATTATGCAAGGATTTTATTATTGATTCGGTGCAAATCGATACCGCAGCTGCAAATGGAGCCGATCTAATTTTATTGATTGTTGCGGCGCTCGATGACAAACTGCTTGAAGAGCTTTATGATTATGCAAAAAGACTTGGACTTGAAGTTCTCGTTGAAGTTCATAATGAGGCGGAAGCAAGACGGGCGATCCAAGTAGGGGCGAAACTAATTGGCGTTAACAATCGTGATTTAAAAACGTTTCATGTAACGCTCGAAACCGTGGAAAACATCGCACCCCTCATAAAAGAAAGCGGCTCAATTCTCATTAGCGAAAGCGGAATTCATCATCAAGAAGATGTATTGAGAGTCAAAAAAGCGGGGGCAAATGGCATTTTAGTTGGAGAGGCATTGATGAAAAGCGTCCAACTCGATGAACTCCTTGGATCCTTTCACGATTTGGGCGTTAAGGAGCAGAAGAAATGAACGTGAAAATTTGCGGAATCAAAGACCGGGAAACAGCGCTGGCAGCAGTTGAATATGGAGCAGATGCCATTGGCTTTGTGTTTGCTGACAGTAAGCGAAAAGTGGACCGAGA
>JAKACS010000060.1 GCA_021821235.1 Bacillota bacterium | reverse complement strand
AACTTGGAGACACGAAAGATCCCCTTCTTGTTTCGGTTCGCTCGGGCGCCGTTTTTTCCATGCCTGGTATGATGGATACGATTTTAAACCTTGGGATGAATGACGAAACGGTCGAAGCGGTTGCGGTACTTACGAACAATCCGCGCTTTGCTTACGACTCCTATCGCCGGTTTATTCAAATGTTCAGTGATGTTGTTTTACAAGTAGATGTTTTCTATTTTGAACAATTTCTCGAAGAATTACGGGAAGAAAAAGGCTATACCACCGATCCGGAGCTGACTGCAGAAGATTGGCAGCAAGTGGTTGCAGCCTATAAAGAAATTGTCCGAAAACATACAAAAAAGGAATTTCCGCAAAACCCGATGGATCAGCTTTTCTTGGCAATCAATGCTGTTTTTGACTCATGGAACAATCAGCGGGCGATTGTTTACCGCCGCTTGAACAAAATACCTGATCATTTGGGCACTGCTGTTAATGTTCAAAGCATGGTTTTTGGCAATATGGGTAATGACTGCGGTACGGGAGTTGCGTTTACAAGAAATCCGTCAACAGGTGAAGCCGTGCTTTATGGTGAATACTTAATCAATGCGCAAGGGGAAGATGTTGTTGCCGGGATCCGCACGCCGCAGCCGATCGCTACCTTAGAGGATGACATGCCGGAAGTGTACAGGCAATTTGCCGAGACATGCCGCCATTTGGAGCAGCACTATAAAGATATGCAGGACATTGAATTTACGGTCGAGCGCGGCAAGTTGTTTATTTTACAAACACGCACCGGAAAACGAACTGCCCAGGCTGCGGTACAAATCGCTGTGGAGATGGTGGAAGAAGGGATTATTGATAGGAAAACCGCCTTGCTTCGCGTTGATCCCGATCAATTAAATCAGCTGCTACACCGCCGCATTGATGAAAAAGCGGAACGAATGCTGTTAACAAAAGGACTGCCGGCCTCACCAGGGGCGGCAACCGGGCAAGTTGTGTTTGATGCCGATGAAGCTGAACAGCTTGGTAATAAAGGCAAAAAAGTCATTCTTGTTCGTCCGGAAACAACGCCGGATGATATTCACGGAATTATTGCCGCCCAAGCGGTCGTAACAAGCCGTGGCGGGATGACAAGCCATGCCGCAGTCGTTGCAAGAGGAATGGGGAAAGCCTGCATCTGTGGCTGTGAAGCGCTAAAAATCGATTTGCATGAGAAAAAGTGTAGTGTTGGCGATACGATCATCCACTATGGGGATATCATCACAATCGATGGTTCAACGGGAGAAATAATGGCGGGAGAGATCTCCATGATTGAGCCTGAACTTTCGGATGAATTTCAGCTTCTTCTTGCTTGGGCTGATCAGGAGCGGAAAATGGGAGTGCGAGCGAACGCCGATAACCCCGAGGATGCCAGAAAAGCGTTTGAGTTTGGTGCAGAGGGAGTCGGACTCTGCCGTACAGAACATATGTTTATGGATAGCAAGCGAATTCCAATCGTGCAGAAAATGATCTTAGCTGAAGACACACAAGAGCGGATGGCGGCACTGGATCAGCTTTTGCCAATGCAGCAGGGGGATTTTGAAGGGATTTTTGAAGCAATGGAAGGGCTGCCGGTTACCATTCGCCTGCTTGATCCGCCGCTTCATGAATTTTTGCCGGATAAAGAAGAATTAATTGCGGAAGTGACCAAGCTGCAATTAACCGATCCGGGATCACCACAATTAACCGTAAAAAAACGATTGTTGAAAAAAGTTCGGCAGCTGGATGAGTTTAATCCAATGCTTGGACACCGCGGCTGTCGTCTTGGCATGATCCATCCGGAAATTTATCAGATGCAGGCAAAAGCGATTTTTTACGCTGCAGCAAAAATGGCGGAAAATGGGCTTGAAGTCAAACCTGAAATCATGATTCCGCTTGTCGGCCATGTGAATGAATTAAAGAAAATGCGCCAATTGGTGATTGACTCAGCCAATCGGGTGCGAGAAGAAACAGAGAGAGAATTGCTGTATACGATTGGGACGATGATTGAGGTTCCAAGGGCGGCGTTAACTGCCGATCAAATTGCTGAACAGGCGGATTTCTTCTCATTTGGAACAAATGATTTAACACAGACAACGTTTGGCTATAGCCGAGATGATGCCGAAGGAAAGTTCCTGCAAGCATATATTGAACAAAAAGTACTGCCGGAAAACCCATTTGCAGTTCTTGACCAGGAAGGTGTAGGCAAGCTTGTGGAAATCGGCGTTCAGCTTGGCCGGAAAGCAAATCCTCAATTAAAGACAGGAATTTGCGGCGAGCATGGTGGTGAAAAAAATTCAATTGAATTCTGCTATAAAACGGGTCTTGATTATGTCAGCTGTTCCCCATACAGGGTTCCGCTTGCCCGTCTCGCAGCCGCACAAGCAACAATCAAACATAAGCAGCCGGTGTATAAAACCGTCTAAAAAAGGGAAAGGGATTATGCTCAGAGCATAATCCCTTTTTGTCATTCAGGAGGTTCCCGACCGCTCTCCGAAAGTGTATGACTGAAATAGAACTCAACATCCACGTTTGTCAGTTAAACCCAAATGGTTTAAGCGGTTTTTCATAAGTTGGAATTTGCAGACTTTTTTCAGCCATACTAATCAAGACAATGGTAAAAGGAGGTTGGACATGGGAGCAATAGAACGCAGCGGCTACCGATTTATCCCTGAATATAGCGTCATTAGCCAAAACGGCGCTATTCATGTTTACAATAAGGATAAATTTATCGAAGAAATTCCATTTTCATTTTCGAAAAAATTTCCGAAAACCGATCAAATTGAAGAATTGGTGAACAATTATTGTAATGACCACAATTTATAATCAGAACGCTTGTTCTTTATTTGTGGTGGTGATAGAATAAGGGTAACAGAAAGGTGGTGTTCAGCTTGAATAAATTGGTATCCGTTTATCCCCTTGCGGTAGAACAGACAAAACGAAAAATTTTCGAAGACATTTATGCATATTTAGAGCGTGCGGAAACTCTCCCGCTGTTTGAACAATATCTTGAGGATCGTGGACACTATATCGAGCAGCTTTGGTTGAACGTTTGGCTGAACAAAATCACCAATGACGTTCCCCGAAGCGAGAAAAAGAATTTTTTAAGGAACAAAGGGTTAGAAGTTGAAGGTATGGATCGGAAGCTGATCAATCGTTTGTTCCGCAATGAGATGCGTTCATATACGCCGTTTGATGCAAAAACATGGCTGTTAAATAAATTTCAAGCAAAGCGTGAAGACTGGGAAACTCGCTACAGAGAAGCGCGTGAAAACTATAAGGAATGGCAGCTGGAAGAGCAAAAAAGAGAAGAAAAATTGCACTTTCAAGAAAAAATTGAACAAGCTGCAGATCTTTTTATGAAAGAGAATACTATCTACCTTTACTTGCATGTTCGAGATTTTGTGGCAAAACAAGTACTCATCGATTTTCAAACGAAAGTAAAATACAAGCATGTTGATGACCTTTATGCTTTGGAAGAAAAACTGGTGGAACAAGGGGCATTCCAATCTGAACATTATCCAACCATGAACTCATTTTTTCAAGAAGTAACCGGCGGGGTGCGGCAAATCATTGATTGGGGTCGATCCCTGTATGAATACGAAACATATAATGATCTTTATGGTGAGCTGATTTATAACGATCTTAATGACTTTTTGCCCAAATTTGTTTTAGAACAGCTTCCACACCAACTGCAAAAGGATTTTGAAGCTCAGTTTCACGAAGAATTAACCGATGCTTTTGTCCGTGAAAGCATATCTGATTTAATCCTTACCCATTCTTTAGACGTGCTTGAAGAAATAAGGGAAGAGTATGTGTCAGATTTAGTGGCGCTCGCCGCCATTCCGTTTGATCCGCCCCTGCATCTTGAGATATTGGAAAAAAATGTACTGGATAGAGAGAAAAAGAAGGCGGAAGAATTGGCGGAGCGGAAACGTCAAGAAGAAGCTGAAGCCAGGATGATGGAAGATATTTTCGGACAGGAATACAATCCATCACAAAGGTTTCAGCATACCCGTTATGTTCTTCATATTGGGGAGACAAATACGGGCAAAACCCATCATGCCTTAGGGCAAATGAAAGCAGCGGAAAGCGGGTTGTATCTTGCACCGTTAAGACTTTTAGCATTAGAAGTGTTTGATAAATTAAATGCTGAAGGAATCGCTTGCTCGTTAAAGACGGGGGAAGAAGAGAAAATTCTTCCAAATGCTGCCCATATTTCGAGTACAGTTGAAATGTTCCGCGAAAAGGATTTCTTTGATGTTGTTGTTATTGACTAAGCACAAATGATAATCGATAAGGATCGGGGGTTCTCATGGTATAAAGCGATCACCAAAGCAAATGCAAAGGAAGTTCACATTATTGGTAGTAGAAACGCCAAACAGATGATGCTTCAGTTATTAAGTGAAGCGGATATTGAAATACATGAATACAGCCGTGATACCCCGCTTGAAGTCGAGGCAAAGGAATTTAAGATCCACCAAATCCAAAAAGGTGATGCCCTTATTTGTTTTTCGCGCCGCCGTGTGCTAGAAACTGCTTCAAAGCTGCAGCATGACGGACACAAGGTGAGTATGATTTACGGGAGCATGCCACCTGAAACTAGAAAAAAACAAATAAAGCAATTTTTAGCGGGGCAAACAAACGTCATTGTGGCAACAGATGCGATTGGAATGGGGCTAAATCTGCCAATTAGAAGAATTGTCTTTTTGGAAAATGAAAAATTCGATGGAACGAAGAGAAGGCGGTTAACTTCACAGGAAGTTAAACAAATAGCTGGAAGGGCGGGAAGAAAAGGAATTTACGATATCGGAAAGGTTACCTTTGTCAGTGAGATAAAAACAATGCGGCGCTTGCTGCAACAGGAGGACGAACCTGTTCATACTTTTACAATTGGCCCTACGAATTCTGTCTTGGAGCGATTTCAAAATTACGAGCATGATTTAGGGCGATTTTTTGAACTATGGGAAAAATTCAAAAGTCCGCCTGGTACAAAGAAGGCCGCCCTTTCAGAAGAAAAATTTCTGTATGATATCATTCGCGGAACCAAAATTGAAGCGCATCTCTCCCTTATCGATCTGTATGGATTTTTGCATCTGCCTTTTTCCGCAAATGACCCCGGGTTGATTAGCCAATGGGAACAGACGATGTATGCGGTGATGAATGCAGAGGAACTTCCGGAACCGTTTATCGAACATCGGAGTTTGGAGGATTTGGAACATACATATAAAGCAATCGGCCTTCATCTTTTGTTTTTATATCGTCTCGAAAAACGGACAGTGGCCGTTTATTGGGAACGCCTCCGCGAAGAAATTAGCGATCAAATCCATGAAGCGTTGAAAAAAGATTTAAAATCATTCACGAAAAAGTGTAAACAATGTGGAAAAGCCTTGCCATGGGAGCATTCCTTTCCAATTTGCAACTCTTGCCATGCAGCAAAGTATCGCCAAAACCGGGACTTGTTCCATGACTGGTATCTATAAATTTTTTGCGTTTTTTTCCAATCACTCTCTTAGGATAAAATTTAGCAGCTCCAAGCCGATGAGGAAGCTTTGAGCTTTTCTATCGGATATGTGTTGATTTTTTGAAAAATGAATCAAGTGTTTAGTACAAGTAGTCTTACTGGCACGTATATATACAGTACAAATGAATAGGAAAGACAGATGAAGGAGGTCTAAGGAGACTCGTTCAACTTCAAGTTTTACCTATAAGGAGACTGTATAAAAATGAATACTGTAACCCTTGTTACGATAGTAAGTTTTTTGCTGACAATGTTTTTTATCTTTTGGAGGCCTAAAGGGTTAAATGAAGCGATTCCATCTACAGTAGGGGCGGCAATTATCCTGATTTTCGGAAACATTACAATGGCTAACCTTCTTGACATTAGTTCAAAAGTCAGCGGTGCTGCCGTAACGATTGTTTCAACCCTTGTGATGGCACTGGTGCTCGAAAGCTTTGGTTTTTATCAATGGACGACCGCCGTACTTGCCAAATATGCAAAAGGTTCAGGTATTCGTCTATTTTGGCTTATCAATCTGGTTAGCTTTTTAATGACGCTCTTTTTCAACAACGATGGCAGCATCCTGATAACAACCCCATTATTCGCTTTAGTTTTAAAAAAATACCAATTGAAACCCCACCAAAAAATTCCGTACCTCATCAGCGGCGCTCTTATTGCCACGGCCTCAAGCGCACCGATTGGCGTAAGCAATATCGTCAATTTAATCGCTCTTAAAATTATACACATGGATCTGTATATGCAGACCGCAATGCTGTTCGTACCCGCTATACTTGGCCTGCTCTTTTTGGCCGGATTGTTATTTTTGCTATACAAAAAAGATTTACCAAAAAAACTGCCGCCTCTGATCATTTCATTTGGCCATTCGGAAAGGCCATACCACCCGCTACAAGACCCAAGCTTGCCTGCTGATAACAAAAAGCAATTAAAAATGATGAAATGGATTTTACTGTTTGTTTTCTTAACGAGAATCAGTTTGTTCATCGCATCCTATTTTGGCATCCCGATGGAGTATGTCGCCGTTTTGGGATCGTTTATCTTACTGATTTGGAGATGGTACTATTTAAAAATGTCACCAGCAGATATGATCACCAAAACCCCATGGCATATATTTGTTTTTGCGTTTACCATGTATATCATCATTTACGGATTAAACAATATCGGTTTATCCGAACTGTTAGTGAAAAATTTACAATTTATTGTCTCGGATAATTTGTTTAATGCAAGCTTAATTATGGGCGGGGTATTAACGCTCCTATCCAACTTATTTAATAACCATCCGGCATTAATGATCGGGACGATCGCTTTAACCCAGATGGGACTGGATCCCATTACCGTAAAAACAGTGTATTTAGCCAATATTGTCGGAAGTGATATCGGCTCCTTATTATTGCCGATTGGAACATTGGCTACCTTGATCTGGATGCATATTTTAAAAACAGAAAAAATCAGCATACGCTGGTCGACGTATATTAAAACAACCGCAGTTGTCATTCCATTAACCGTTTTATTTACCCTCGTTGTTCTTTATGGGTGGATTGAAGTTGTCTTTAATGGAAAAGCGTTGTAACCTTCCATTTCTTTAAAACACCTTCATTCGCATGTTTACAATGATGAAGGTGTTTTTATTTAGCAAAGCTGCTTGCGTCATCTTTATAAAATCTTTTTGACAAAAAGCAAAAAATTACCTGTCCAAAATAAGGACAGGCTGTTTGTATCGGCTAAGGGGCAGTGATCGGAACCTACGGCAAGTGAATGGCTTTTATGTGGGGAATTTTCCAGAAAATCGGTTCTCCGCTCGCTGTAACCAAATTGATTATGTTATTTTGGACTTGCTTTAATAAACCTATTTTTAATGGATGATCGCCGAGGTCAAAAACAACGAGGTTTCCTTCTAGCTTTTTTAGCTGTTCCTCCAAAGAACGCTGCAATGTGATATTGACCGGTTTTACTGGTAAGTCTTCATTGCCCAAAGTATATGGGGTAATATTTGTTTGGTAAGGGGTTAGCCATTTTAAATGATTTAATGAAATAAACATCGTTTTATAGACCGGCGAATAAAATACAAAATAATCGTTTAGTACATTTGTTACATATCCATGGATGGATTTATTTCCTGTAACAAATATTTCAACAAACCGTCCTTTTGCATTCATTAATGTTTTACGATACGAAATGGAGCTTTGGTCTTCATTAATAGGAGAAACGGGTGTTTCCTGTTGCTCGTTTACTTCCAATTCAATCAAAGGGTTGGCTCGGACATTGTGAACATGCAGAAAAGGAATATAAAAATAATCTTTCCCATTAAAAAGCACGAGAATGTCCTGACCAAGATCGACGAGTATTCCTTGGAAAATCGTCCGCCCGGAAACCTCTAGTTCAACTTTCTGCCCTATTAAACTTTGGATCGTTTTCAATTCGATTTCCCCTTTACATACTAGGGTGCACTTTGCGTATCGTGCACCCTATCATTTAATCTTCCAATAGGGCGTACTATCTTCTTGGATTCCAAATATAATCATAGGTTTTAACGACTTTCTCGCGTGGATGGCTTCTTCTGTGGCTTCGGCCTGTGCTGCTTCTTTTTCGGCCGGAAGAATGTTTGCGGCCAGAACTTCTCTGGCTTGAACGACTTCTCCTAAAATCTGAGCTTTCGCTGCTAGAGCTTGATTCATCTCCGGAAACTGTTTGATTGTTTGCGTTTTGAACGTTTTGATTGGATTGGCCGTCTTGCTGCTGATTGGAGTTGTTGTTATTTTGCTTCAGTGCACCTTTTGGCCCGCAGCTGATGCTTTTAATGTGGAATGGATTGATTCTTAGTACTTCGTCATTATTAATCAGCGTGTAGTGGCCACCAGCACTTTGGACGAGCACCCCTTCAAGCGCTTGCGGACCGCCGCGGTTGATCGCTACCCATTTGTGGCTCATTTGCCCAAAAAGTTGATGAAAATCATCGGCTTTAAAATAATCAGGAATACTTACCGCTTGATTGCTATTTTGATTTTGGTCTTGGTTGTTTTGGTTATACTCCGATATACTTTTGATGTGGTGGATATTGTAATAAACAACACCATCATCATCTGTTAACAGAGCCATGTAGTTTCCTGCAATGTCCACTAGATACCCTGTCTTCGACTCTGGACCGCCTTGGTTTACTTGAACATATGAACCGACCATCTGTTCCACAAGCTCAGAAAAATTTCCGCCTGTATGGAACACTACCTCTGTTTCCTCCTGGCCTTGATAGCGGGGCATGGAATTATTTTTTGTGTTTTCACTAATGCTTTGCAGATGCTCTGTTCTGTAATAGACTACAGTAGTTTGATTCTGGTTATTTTGGTTCTGATTTTGATTTTCACTGTTGTTATTGTTGTTATTGTTGTTTTGTGCGTGAACACAAATATAGTCAGATTGGACATCTAGAAGTTTCCCCATTTTACATTCCGGCCCGCCCTTATACACTTGCACCTCCTCACCAACTAATGATTGAAGAAAGGAATGGTACGAATCCAAATGGGAAGAATGCTCTGGTGTGGTGCCTTTTTTGTTTTCCATTAACATGTTCCTCCTTGTCATATATCCATAGGGGATATTTATACTCCATGTATACGTTACCTAATCTTTTCCTGCGCTGAAGAAAAAGCCTATTATTCTAAATTTCAACGCTTGCCTACTCATAGAAAGGCTGATAGCTTTTTGCGGAGATAGAGATTCCGAGCGCTGATAAATTGAGAAATGAATTCCGGTTCTTGATCAAAGATGTCAATTTTATCCTTAATATAGGGGTCACTGGCAACATAAGGCCGAAGCAAGTGATGCAATTGTTCTATTTTGGGCGCTAGATACTCGATAGTGAATTTTTCAGCTAATATCGCTTTTAAAATGGTGCCGTAATGCTTACGAAAGACTTCAACATCAAGAAGCCTGGCCGTCAACGTATTAAATCCTTCTGCTCGAACGTAATCATACTCCATTACCTCACCGTGGATGTCCCGTCCCCAAGTCGCATCATAATCCCAAGGAATCATTTCAAATTGGCCCGTTTCTCGGCTGTGATGCAAGGCATAATTATGAACAAAGCCATCGTAGTTTTGCGTGCAAACAACACCGGCTAACCAGCGCAAATATTTATCTACATTGAGATGGTCTTGAATGACTTTTTCAAATTCCCATTTAGGGGTTGTATTTAATTTAAAAATAAAATCAGCAAGCTTTAATGAATCACTGTCTGTACCTACTTTTCGTTCATAACCGGAATCAAGTTGCTTTTTCGTTTCTTTTTCGATCGGGCTGATCAATGAAAAATTGGCGTCATCATCCACTGCGTAGAAAATGGCACCGTTTGGCAAGTTTCTTTTTTTAAAAAAATACTCATCAACGGATTCAAGCTGCAAATAAACTCCTTCATTTCGGCCATTGATAAAAATTTGCACGTGCTTTGACATAGGGGATAAGGTTCCGATATCGGCAAAAAAATCAAGTGATAGCTTGTTTCGCATGAGGGAAGGATCTTTATATTCAGCGTTCAAATGAATTTCGTGGACACCGGCAAACGTTTGTGGTTTGTAAAAGGCGACATGATAGGACTTTTTCTTGAATTTTCGAATATGGGAGCCGCGGTAGGCAAGATCAATTTCAACTTTTTTCTTTCCGTATTTTAATGCTGCTGGAACAGGCTCGTCATCCCAGATATCGGATTTCAATTCTTTTATATCCACCGGATGGATAAATAAATTGTATTGAGGAATCGACATCTTGCAGCCTCCTTTACGCTTTTAGTTATTCCTATGTTGCAAAATGGGGGCTGGAAACCCTAGACATCCGTATATTTTTCCAAAAGGGTACACTTGTCTAGGCAAAATAGACCAGAACCACGTATTTTG
>JAKACS010000059.1 GCA_021821235.1 Bacillota bacterium | reverse complement strand
CATCCATAACTGAAGAACAACTGAACTGGCAGAAATGGATACAGGAGCGCAACCCGGCTGCGGGAAATTATCTAGTGAAAAAATATCTGCCGCTCGTCAGCTACCATGTTCAGCGAATATCTGTAGGGCTCCCGAAAAATGTGTCAAAGGATGAGCTGCGCAGCCTCGGGATGATTGGCTTGTTTGATGCACTGGAAAAATTCGACCACACTCGCGAGTTGAAATTTGATACATACGCTTCATTTCGCATTCGAGGCGCGATGATTGACGGTTTGAGGAAAGAGGACTGGCTGCCAAGGGGGACAAGGGACAAGGCAAAAAAAATTGAATCGGCACTTGAAAAACTGGAACAGCAAAAGATGGGGAATGTCAATGCCGCAGATATTGCCAAGGAACTGAACATGACCGAAGAAGAAGTATATGCAGCAACCTCCGAACAGTTTTTTGCCAATGTTCTTTCAATCGATGAAAATTGGACAGAACAAGAAGAAAAAGAAGGAATCTCATTTGTTTTACGGGATGCAAATTCAGAAACTCCCGAACAAAAATTAGTAAAAGACGAACTGATGCAAGAATTGGCGGCAAACATAGGCAAACTGAGCGAAAAAGAGCAATTGGTGATCAGTTTGTTTTATCTTGAAGAACTCACGCTAACTGAAATTGGTCAAGTGTTGAATCTTTCCACGTCCAGAATTTCGCAAATTCATTCCAAGGCACTGTTTAAATTACGGCACTTATTGGAGAAAATCATATTGGAAAAATGATTTCCATTTCATTTTTTTAAGGAGACTTCCACTTTTTAAAGCGGATTGGAGGATAATATGACCACATTTCTGTTATTGATCAGCCTTTTGTTAAACGGTATTGCAATTTTTTCAATCATATTGTTATTCACCCGGCAAAACCGATTCTTTGTGGTTGAGAAAAAACAAGAAAAAATGATCAAGGAAATGGAAGAATTGATTTCTTCTTATTTATATGAAATGAGGGAAGAGAATGAGGCGTTCCTAAGCAAGTTTCAGGCAGCAGGCCGTCCAAATCTTCGTGCAGCCGATCCGACTGCGCTTGTAATCAAAACAAGTACGGTGGAGAAATCAAGCAAAAAATTGAAAATGGACAAAGGGCCGGCTAGTGATTGGAAAGAAGAAGCAACGGGAGCGTTCAAAAAGCAAGCGGTAAAAGCCTATCAAAAAACTTCAGGGAAAGAGGAGGCAAGCAAGGAAATAATTTCCGAACAAGCTTCAGTCAATAGCATGGATACTATCGCTAAAGTTAATGGGGATTCGCAAACATCTCCGGAGGAAATCTACCGCGATTTATTTTTGAACCAAGTGATGATTTTGCAAAATCAAGGTCTTTCAATCGCTGAAATAGCCAAAAAGCTAAATAAAGGCAAAACGGAAATCGAACTGCTGCTAAAATTTGTCCAAAGTCAGCAACATTAACTTGATTGTCGAAAAAACATATGCTATATTATGAAATGGTGTTAAAACACACGCTCACGGATTTAGACAGCTGGTGCTGTTTTTTGACAGTTTCTGTCTAAAGATGAACTGAGCGGAGGAAAATAAAACCTAGGAGGAAAAAACATGTCAGTTATTTCAATGAAGCAATTGCTTGAAGCTGGTGTACACTTTGGACACCAAACGCGCCGCTGGAACCCTAAAATGAAGAAATATATCTTCACTGAGCGCAACGGCATTTATATTATCGATCTTCAAAAAACAGTTAAAAAAGTGGAAGAAGCTTATAACTGGGTAAAAGAGCTTGCTGCTAACGGCGGAACATTCCTTTTCGTTGGTACAAAGAAACAAGCGCAGGATTCTGTAAAAGAAGAAGCAATCCGTTCTGGTATGTTTTATGTGAACCAACGCTGGTTGGGTGGAACATTAACCAATTTTGAAACCATTCAAAAGCGTATTGGCCGTCTGAAAGATATTGAAAGAATGGCTGAAGATGGAACATTTGATGTTCTTCCGAAAAAAGAAGTTGTTCAATTGAAGAAAGAGCAAGAGCGTCTTGAAAAATTCCTAGGTGGAATCAAAGACATGAAACAGCTTCCGGATGCTCTTTTCATTATCGACCCTCGCAAAGAGCGCATCGCTGTAGCTGAAGCTCGCAAGTTAAATATTCCGATCGTTGGCATCGTTGATACAAACTGTGATCCGGATGAAATCGATGTTGTCATTCCTGCAAACGATGATGCAATCCGCGCAGTAAAACTTTTAACAGGCAAAATGGCAGATGCTATCTTAGAAGCGAAGCAAGGCGAAGAAACAGTAGCTGCAGCTGAATAATGAACAACATAAAAAGGTGATAAGAGGGAGCACCCTTTATCACCTTTTTTTAAAGCAATGCTATTTCAAAAATGTTTAGATTAATCTTACCAGGCAAAGATATGAATACATAGAATAAAAGGAGGATATTTACGATATGGCAATTACTGCACAAATGGTAAAAGAACTACGGGAAAAGACAGGCGCAGGGATGCTTGACTGCAAAAAAGCGCTGCAAGAAACGAATGGAGATATGGATAAAGCAATTGATTTTCTCCGCGAAAAAGGAATTGCAAAAGCTGCGAAAAAAGCAGATCGGGTTGCTGCAGAAGGTACAGCATATGTTTTAACAGAAGGAAACGATGCTGTTATTCTTGAAGTAAACGCTGAAACAGACTTTGTTGCAAAAAACGAAGGGTTCCAAACATTAGTTAAAGAATTGGCTAACCATCTTTTGAAAAACAAGCCTGCTAATCTTGATGAGGCACTGGCACAAACAATGGACAACGGTGCAACGGTAAGCGACCATATTACTGCAGCCATTTCCAAAATTGGTGAAAAGATTTCGCTTCGCCGCTTCGCGGTAAAAACGAAAACCGATCAGGATGCATTTGGTGCATACCTGCACTTAGGCGGGCGTATCGGTGTTTTAACGGTTCTTGAAGGAGCAACAAATGCAGATGCAGCAAAAGATGTGGCAATGCATATTGCTGCGTTAAATCCAAAATATGTATCTCGTGATGAGGTTTCCCAAGAGGAAGTTGAACACGAACGCCAAGTGTTAACTCAGCAGGCTCTAAACGAAGGAAAACCAGAAAAAATCGTTGAAAAAATGGTTGAAGGCCGTTTGAGCAAATATTTTGAAGAAGTGTGTGTGCTTGATCAGGCATTTGTTAAAAATCCTGACCAAAAAGTTCGCCAATTTGTTGAGTCAACAGGCGGAAAACTTCGTGAATTTGTCCGCTATGAAGTAGGGGAAGGCATCGAAAAACGCGAAGAAAACTTTGCGGAAGAAGTTATGAACCAAATTAAAAAATAGTGGTAAATCGATTTGCCATCCAATTATAAAGCAGATGGCCTAAATATGTTTTGCCGGAAAATAGGTTTCAATAGGGGACACGGTGTGTTCCCTATTTTTCGAAGTGAAAATTATCTGAAAACAACTTGGAGGTTCAAATGAACAGCCCTAAATACAAACGCGTTGTGTTAAAATTAAGCGGAGAGGCGCTTGCAGGAGAGACAGGTTTTGGGATTAACCCGGCAGTCATAAAATCAATCGCAGGCCAAGTAAAAGAAATTGCAGAATTAGGTGTAGAGGTTGCAGTCGTTGTCGGCGGCGGAAACATATGGCGCGGCAAAATCGGCGGCGAGATGGGCATGGATCGAGCAACTGCTGATTATATGGGAATGCTTGCTACCGTCATGAACTCTTTAGCGCTGCAGGACAGTTTGGAACAGCTCGGAATTGAAACGCGTGTACAAACTTCGATTGAAATGCGCCAAGTTGCAGAACCATATATTAGGCGCCGAGCCATACGGCATCTTGAGAAAAAACGGGTGGTTATCTTTGCTGCCGGGACAGGGAATCCGTACTTCTCCACAGATACAACTGCAGCATTAAGGGCTGCGGAAATTGAGGCAGAAGTAATCTTGATGGCAAAAAACAATGTTGACGGAGTATATTCTGCTGATCCCCGCGTTGATCAAAATGCAACGAAGTACGATGAATTGTCCTATCTTGATGTGATTAAGGAAGGGTTAGCGGTAATGGATTCAACCGCATCATCTTTATGTATGGATAACGATATACCATTAATCGTGTTCTCGATTATGGAACAAGGGAATATTAAACGTGTCATTACAGGCGAAAAAATCGGAACAATTGTAAGGGGGAAATAAACATGCCAAAACAAGTTATCTCCACTGCGAAAGAAAAAATGACAAAAGCGATTCAAGCGTATACCCGGGAACTAGCAACGATTCGTGCCGGACGTGCAAGTGCTTCGCTGCTTGATCGTGTCACGGTTGATTATTATGGTGCGCCTACTCCTGTAAACCAGCTGGCAGGGATCTCGACACCTGAAGCGAGGCTGCTTGTGATCCAGCCATACGATAAATCGATTCTTGGCGAGATCGAGAAAGCAATTCTTAAATCTGATTTAGGGTTGAATCCGTCAAATGATGGTTCTATCATCCGGATTGCGATTCCACAGTTAACAGAAGAACGCCGCAAAGAGCTAGTAAAGGTTGTGAAAAAGGAATCAGAGGAAGCGAAAATCGCCATCCGTAACATCCGCCGGGATGCCAATGATGATTTTAAAAAGCTTGAAAAAAATGGTGAAATTACGGAGGATGAACTCCGCGGATACAGTGACGATATCCAAAAGCTGACTGACGAGCATATTCATAAGGTCGAGCAGATCACGAAAGAGAAAGAAAAAGAAATTATGGAAGTCTAAATGGATTTTCTGAAGGGGACCCTCTTTTTAGGGGGTTTTTTCACTTTCTATACACCTTGATTTTTGCAGCTTTTTAAATTGACCATTGTTTATGTGACCTACTTTTTTATACATATGTTCTTAAATAGAGATATCTTTTTGCTTTTTTGGTATGATAGTTTCATGCGGGAATTTCCGGCAAATGAATAAAATATTGTAGAGAATGATCGATTTTCGGGGGATACATGATCAACTTTTTTGAGGAGCCATGTTATGTTAAATAAAATAAAGCGATGGAAGAATCAAAAACCTGCTTCCACACTCCGAGACAGAGTAGAACAAATAAAGAAATTGCCAATTCCTGAACATGTGGCGATCATTATGGACGGTAATGGCAGATGGGCGAAAAAACGTGCTTTACCGCGGATTGCCGGCCATCATGAAGGAATGAAGGTTGTCCGAAAAACGACGAAACTGGCGAACAAATTGGGGATAAAAACCTTGACTTTGTATGCATTTTCAACTGAAAATTGGAAACGTCCGAAAAATGAAGTTGATTACTTAATGAAGCTGCCGGAAGAGTTTTTAAGTACCTTTCTTCCAGAACTCATTGAGGAAAATGTGCAAGTGAAAATGATCGGGTATAAGGAAAGATTGCCGGTACATACGTTGAAAGCAATTGAAAAGGCAATGGATGATACGAAAGACAACAATGGGTTGGTGTTGAACTTTGCGCTCAATTATGGCAGCAGGGCAGAAATCCTTGATGCCGTCAAACAAGTCTTAAACGATTGCCAAAGTGGTATAATGGAGATAAATCAATTGAATGAGGCTGCTTTTTCATCCTATTTAATGACATCAGACATGGCAGACCCTGACCTCCTTATTCGTACAAGCGGTGAGATTCGTTTAAGCAATTTTATGCTCTGGCAGCTTGCTTACAGTGAATTTTGGTTTACCGATGTCTTGTGGCCGGATTTTAGCGAAGAGCACTTTCTTGAAGCCATTGAGGGATTTCAAAGCAGGCAGCGTCGATTTGGCGGGATTTGAATGACTTCTATTGCGCAGGAGATCGGTTTTTTCAAACGGGGGATCAATCACGCATTTGAACATAAAGGTGTTGAACTTGTAGATGAAGCAAAGAGTCATAACAGGAGTTGTTGCCGCGGCAATCTTTTTGCCAATCGTGTACGCGGGCGGCTTTCCTTTTATTTTATTAACATATGTACTGGCGACTGTCGGTTTATATGAATTATTCAAAATGAGGAAACTAAGTATTTATTCAATCCCGGGCTTATTATCGATCCTTATGCTTTGGGCGCTTTTGTTTCCACCGCAGTACGGTAAGATTATCGCCACATTTCCTTACTCGAAAACAGAAATTGGCATTGCAATTGTTTTGTTGCTGCTAACGTATACAGTTATTACGAAAAATCTTTTTACGTTTGAGGATGTCTCTTTTCTCATTCTGTCCGTGCTGTATGTTGGAATTGGTTTTTATTTTTTCATTGAGACGCGCCAAGCCGGGGGGCTAGTCTATCTGTTTTATTCTGTGTTCGTTATTTGGGCAACAGATTCTGGCGCTTATTTTATCGGGAAAGCGTATGGCAAAAAAAAGCTATGGCCTGATATCAGTCCGAATAAAACGGTTGGAGGATTTATTGGGGGGATTTTTAGCGCTTTAGTTGTTGCGCTATTGTTTAGCTTGTTTACCAACATGAACGTTTCGGTTTTAACATTAATGGGCATTACAATCGTTCTCTCTGTTTTCGGTCAAATTGGCGATTTGGTTGAATCGGCATTAAAGCGCCATTTTGCCGTTAAAGATTCCGGAACGATCCTGCCGGGGCACGGCGGTATTCTTGATCGGTTTGACAGCCTGTTGTTTGTCTGGCCGCTGCTTCATTTCTTTCACTTATTTTAGTAGTAGGTCGCCTATACAATGAAAAGATATATTACAGGGCTTCTACGCTGGGAGTTGACATTTGTTGAAAAAAATAAGTTTGCTTGGGGCAACGGGTTCCATTGGTACCCAGACATTGGATATTATTCGTGAACATCCGCATGAGTTTCGACTTGTAGCAATGTCGATTGGGAAAAATATAGCTCTGGCTCGAAAAATCATTCTTGAGTTTCAACCTGAAATTGTTTCTGTCCAAGGAAAACAGGAATATGATAAACTAAAGGCAGAATTTCTTGATACAAAGATCGTATACGGCGATGAAGGCCAAGTTGAAATTGCAGTATACGACAATGCGGAAATTTTGGTTAACGCTGTTCTTGGCAGCGTCGGTCTAAATCCGACACTCCAAGCCATTGAATCGGGGAAAACAATAGCATTGGCGAATAAAGAAACGCTCGTGACAGCAGGACATTTAGTCATGGATGCAGCAAAAAAAAACAATGTTGCCATCCTTCCGGTTGATAGCGAACACTCTGCCATTTTCCAAGCATTACAGGGGGAAAATAGGAAGAACATTGACCGGCTCATCATAACTGCATCCGGTGGCAGTTTTCGTGATCGCCGCCGTGAGGAATTGAAGAATGTGACTGTTCAAGAAGCGTTAAATCATCCGAACTGGTCAATGGGGGCAAAAATCACGATTGATTCCGCGACAATGATGAACAAAGGGTTAGAAGTGATCGAAGCGCACTGGCTTTTTGATATTCCGTATGAAAAAATCAATGTGCTTCTCCATAAAGAGAGTATTGTACATTCAATGGTTGAATTTCACGACAGCAGTATCATTGCCCAATTGGGCTCACCGGATATGAGAGTTCCAATTCAGTTTGCTCTTTCCTTTCCGGATCGCATGCCGCTTCGGTCAGCGAACCGATTGAATTTGTCCAGTATCGGACAGCTTCATTTTCAGGAGATGGATTTTGATCGTTTCCGCTGCTTGCGTTTTGCATACGAAGCAGGAAAAATCGGCGGAACAATGCCAACTGTGTTAAATGCGGCAAATGAAGTTGCCGTCGCTGCTTTTTTGGAAGGGGAAATTACTTTTCTGGAGATTGAAACGATCATTGAGAAGGCGTTAAGCGCCCATCAAACAATTGAGAATCCCAATCTTGCGGCGATACAAGAAGTTGACAAAGAAACAAGACAGTATGTACGTACACTTCTATAAAAAAAGGTGGTTGGATCTTTGAGTACAGTTATTGCCTTTATTGTTATCTTTGGCGCACTCGTCTTCTTTCATGAATTAGGACATTTAATTTTTGCAAAAAGGGCAGGAATATTATGCCGTGAATTTGCCATTGGTTTTGGTCCAAAGGTATTTTCAGCCAAAAAAGGGGAAACGACTTATACGCTAAGGCTGCTGCCGCTCGGAGGATTTGTCCGAATGGCAGGAGAGGATCCTGAAATGGTGGAAATCAAACCAGGACACCGAATCGGCCTGCTTTTGAATGCAAGCGAGCAAGTAACAAAGATTATTTTGAATCACAAAGAGAAGTTTCCGAATTGCCGGGTTATCGAAGTCGAACAGGCAGATATTGAAAAAGATCTCTTTATCAAAGGGTATCCGGATGATGATGAGGAAAATATGCATACCTTTTCCGTACATCCGGCTGCTGCGATTGTTGAAAATGGAGTGGAAACGCAAATTGCGCCGCTTGACCGACAATTTTCTTCTAAAACGCTTGGACAGCGGACAATGGCTATTTTTGCCGGGCCGATGATGAACTTCATACTGGCGCTTGTCGTTTTTATCATTATTGCATTATTTCAAGGCGTTCCAACAAATGATCCGAAGCTTGGTGAAATTACGCCTGATGGAGCAGCAAAAGCTGCCGGGCTGAAGCAGGGGGACATCGTTCAGAGCATTAATGGTGCAGAGGTTTCTAGCTGGTCTGATGTGGTAGAAATCATTCGCCGCAGTCCTGAAAAACCGCTGAAGTTTTTAATTGATCGGAACGGGAATGATAGGGAAATCACCGTAACTCCAATCGAGAAATCGATTGAAGGCACGAAAACCGGAATTATTGGTGTGTACAGCCCTGTTGAAAAGTCACCACTCAAAGCGATTTCCTCTGGTTTTCAGCAAACTTATTTTTGGACAAAACAAATTTTTGTCATGCTGGGTAAACTGGTAACCGGCCAGTTTTCGATCAATATGCTGTCAGGCCCTGTCGGTATTTATGTGTCAACCGACACGGTCGCCAAGTCGGGTATTTTTAATCTGTTAAGATGGGGTTCTATCTTGAGTATCAATCTCGGGATTATGAATTTATTGCCGATCCCGGCGCTTGACGGGGGAAGGCTGATGTTCTTTGCCGTTGAAGCATTAAGAGGCAAGCCAATTGATAAGCAAAAAGAAGGAATGGTTCATTTTATCGGGTTTGCGCTGTTAATGTTACTAATGCTTGTTGTCACGTGGAACGATATTCAAAGATTTTTCTTGTAAATGTTTTGAAACAGAGGTGCCCCTGTTATTCAAACGGGGGCATTTTTAAAAAGATGTGGATACAGACAGATGAGGTGCAAATAAATGAGACAAAGTATGACACTGATTCCGACTTTAAGAGAGATTCCAGCCGATGCCGAAATTAAAAGCCATCAACTTCTTCTTAAAGCGGGATTCATTCGGCAAAATTCCAGTGGTGTATACAGTTATATGCCACTGGGCAGAAAAGTGTTACAAAAAATTGAAGCGATTGTCCGTGAAGAAATGGACAAGGCCGGTGCGGTAGAAATGCTTATGCCAGCTTTGCAGCAAGCGGAGCTGTGGCAGGAATCGGGACGCTGGTATACATATGGGCCAGAATTAATGCGATTAAAAGACCGGAATCAGCGGGAATTTGCACTTGGTGCCACACATGAAGAAGTCATTACAAGCCTTGTGCGCGATGAAGTCAAATCGTATAAGCGTCTGCCACTTACTTTATACCAAATTCAGACAAAGTTTCGCGATGAAAAACGTCCGCGCTTTGGCCTCTTGCGTGGGCGTGAGTTTGTTATGAAAGACGCGTACTCGTTTCACTCCAATATGGAAAGCCTTGATGAAGTTTACCGGGCACTTTTCGATGCGTATTCAAACGTGTTTCGCCGCTGCCAGCTGAATTTTCGTGCTGTTATTGCCGATTCTGGGGCAATGGGCGGAAAAGATACTCATGAATTCATGGTTCTCTCGGATATTGGTGAGGATACAATCGCTTATTCTGACACTTCCGATTATGCGGCTAATATTGAAATGGCTCCAGTTAGTATGGAATATGTAAAAAGCGATGAAGCCGCAAAAGAACTTGAAAAGGTGTTAACCGAAAATAAAAAATCAATTGCAGAAGTAGCAGAGTTTTTAACCGTTTCACCTGATCGCTGCATCAAATCATTGATGTTTAAAGTCGATGACCAATATGTCCTTGTGCTTGTACGAGGCGATCATGAAGTCAACGATATTAAACTTAAAAATTTATTCAGTGCAGGAATGGTAGAACTTGCAAGCCAGGAGAAGACAAAAGAAATCTTATCTTGCCCGGTTGGTTCGCTAGGCCCAATTGGCCTCAGCAACATCAAAATTGTTGCCGACTATGCAGTTAAAGCAATTGTAAATGGTGTATGTGGTGCAAATGAGGAAAATTACCATTATATCAATGTTGTTCCAGAACGCGATTTTACTGTCAGCCACTATGCCGATTTACGGTTTATTCAAGAGGCCGACCCATCCCCAGATCGACAAGGGACAATTGTGT
>JAKACS010000058.1 GCA_021821235.1 Bacillota bacterium | reverse complement strand
TCCGATCTCTCCGGCTCTGGTTGTCTTTTGCACATGTTTTTTCATTCTTGAGACGGCCTCGTAGCCCGCTTCAATATTTACGCCTGCTTGCTTATATGCGTTTGACATGGAAAACCTCCAATTTTTTCTGAAAAATCCGCTAGGTTTAGAGCTTGATTCTGCGGAAGTTGACGTTCATTCCGCCACTTTTCGTCTTGATTCCGCGAGTTTACGTCCTGATTCCGCGAGTTTTCGCGACCATTCCGCGACTTTCACAATTGATTCCGCCGCTGTCACAATCTGTTCGCCTTTCAAACTCATGCCGCAGATTATTTTTGATAATAATATTGCAGCGTATCCGGATAAATTTCCGTCGGGTACTTTCCAGTAAAGCAGCCGAGGCAGTAGCCGGATGACTCTCCATTATCCTGTTTACCGATTGCTTCAACCATTCCTTCGACACTTAAAAATGTGAGGGAATCCGCTCCAATCAGCTGGCGGATTTCTTCCACCGATTTGTCCGAGGCAATCAATTCTTCTTTTGTCGACGTATCAATCCCGTAAAAACATGGATTTTTAATCGGCGGGGAGCTGATCACAACATGAACCTCAAGCGCCCCGGCATCTTTCAGCATGTTAACAATCCGTCTACTCGTCGTACCGCGGACAATCGAATCATCAACCATGATGACCCGTTTTCCTTCCACAACACCGCGCACCGGCGACAACTTCATTTTAACGCCCTGCTCCCGCAACGATTGCGATGGCTGAATAAACGTCCGGCCGACATAACGATTTTTAATCAATCCCATTTCATACGGAATGCCAGCTGCTTCAGCATAGCCAATCGCAGCGGAAATGCTGGAATCGGGAACTCCGGTGACGACATCCGCTTCAATCGGAGCTTCGATTGCAAGACGTTTCCCCAAATTTTTTCGTGCAGTATGAACATTGATTCCATTAATATCACTATCCGGTCTTGAAAAATAAATATACTCCATCATGCAGATCGCTTTTGTTGTGCTAACTGAAAAGCGTTCAGATGTTAGTCCATTTTGATTGATAATCAGTAATTCGCCAGGCAAAACGTCGCGGATATATTCTGCGCCGACCACGTCAAATGCACATGTTTCTGATGCAACGACATAGGCATCGCCGATCATTCCAAGCGAAAGCGGCCTTAACCCGTGCGGATCAAGGGCAACCATTAATTCTGTTTCCGTCATAATCAAGTACGCATAGGCACCCTTCAGCATTGTGAGCGCGTTTTTTACTTGATCTTTCATTTGATAATAGCCGCTGCGTTTCATTAAATGAGCAAGCACTTCCGTGTCGGAGCTTGTTTGAAAAATGCTTCCTTGCCCTTCAAGCTGATGCTTTAACGAGTTGGCATTGACCAAATTTCCATTATGGGCGAGTGCAAGGCTGCCCGTTTGTGAATGGAACAAAAGCGGTTGTACATTTTCATACCCACCGCCGCCTGCTGTCGCATAGCGAACATGCCCGATCGCTGCATCCCCGACCAAGTCCTTCATGATGTCTGCTGTAAAAATTTCCGTCACAAGACCTTCGCCTTTTGCACCTTTCAGTGTTTTTCCGTCTGAGACGACGATCCCGGTTCCTTCCTGGCCGCGATGCTGAAGACTATGAAGACCGTAATAGGTAATTTGGGCAGCATCAGGATGCCCCCAGATGCCAAATACGCCGCATTCTTCGTTCAACCCTTTTATTTCAGCAAGCATGGGATAGCCCCTTTCCAAGTATCTTTTAATTCAGATACAGTTGCTTCAACAACTGGCGTATCATTGTTGACAATTCGAAGCATCGCTGAATCCGTTACTTCTCCGATTAACCTGGCATCAACAATTGATTCAAATTCTGCCTGATGCTCTTTTTTAACCGACAGCAGGAATCGGGACTGCGTTTCACTAAACAGTGCCGTAACTAATTCACCGTTGATTTCCACATTGGCACCAAGCTGTTCATTGGCAAACAAACATTCAGCAAGCGCGACAGCAAGACCGCCTTCAGCAAGATCATGCGCTGACTGAACAAGACCGGAACGAATGGCTGTCAATACTTGCGCCTGTCTCTCTTTTTCCACTTCAGCATCTAATGCTGGCGATTTCCCAAAAATCCGTCCGTGCAGCAGTTTTTGCAGCTCACTACCACCAAACTCTGGGTTTGTTTCGCCAATTACATAAATTAAATCACCGCTTGCTTTAAACTGCTGGGTCGTAATATGATCAAGATCGCTAACCAATCCGACCATGCCAACAACCGGTGTCGGGTAAACGGCTGTTCCGCTCGTTTCATTGTACAAAGAAACATTTCCGCCAATCACTGGTGTATTCAATACGCTGCAGGATTCACTCATCCCATCAGCCGCTTTTTCAATTTGCCAAAATACTTCGGGTTTTTCCGGATTTCCAAAATTCAGGTTATCGGTAATGGCGAGCGGTTCTGCACCAGAGCAAACAATGTTTCTCGCCGCTTCGGCAACAGCAATTTTACCGCCGGTTTCAGGATCCAAATACACATAGCGAGAATTGCAATCGGTCGTCATCGCCAATGCTTTTCGGGTACCGCGTATGCGAACAACCGCAGCATCCGATCCTGGTGAAACGACTGTATTTGTTCGAACCATGTAGTCGTACTGCTGGTAAACCCACTCTTTGCTGGCAATCGTCGGTTGCGCCAGAAGCTGGAGCAATGTTTCCTTGTAATTGTCCACTTGTGGTACTGTATCTTCCATCGCTTGGAATTCGCGGAAATACTCCGGCTCCACCGATGGTTTATGATAAATCGGGGCGTCAGCTGCCAATGCATCTGCCGGAACATCGGCAACGATTTCGCCTTTATGATACAAGCGCAGCATTTTATCATCGGTCACTTTGCCAATTGCAACTGCTTCTAAATCGTATTTTGCAAAAAGATCGACGATTTCCTGTTCCCTGCCTTGTTGAACAACGATGAGCATCCGCTCCTGCGACTCGGACAGCATCATCTCATATGGCGTCATTCCCGTTTCACGCTGCGGCACAAGGTCCAAATTCATTTCCATTCCCATGCCGGCTTTGCTTGCCATTTCAGAAGAGGAACTGATCAGCCCAGCTGCTCCCATATCCTGGATTCCAACAAGCGAATCAAAGTGGACGAGCTCCAAGCATGCCTCGAGGAGTAGCTTCTCCATAAACGGGTCGCCCACTTGCACAGCCGGGCGCTTTTCATCTGATTGCTCCGTCAATTCTTCAGAAGCAAAGGTTGCTCCGTGAATTCCGTCACGGCCTGTTTTCGCTCCGACATACATGACGGTATTTCCTGCTCCATGGGCTTGCCCTTTTTGAATGTCTTTATGATCAATCAAGCCAACACACATCGCGTTCACCAGCGGGTTTCCTTCATAGGAAGCATCAAATTGCACTTCACCGCCCACAGTTGGAATTCCGATACAGTTTCCATAGCCGGCAATGCCTGCGACAACCTCTTTGAAAAGATAGCGAACCCGCGCTGAATCCAACTCGCCAAAACGAAGTGAATTTAACATCGCAATTGGTCTGGCACCCATTGAAAACACATCGCGAATAATTCCGCCGACACCCGTTGCTGCGCCTTGATACGGTTCAATTGCCGATGGATGGTTATGGCTTTCAATTTTAAACACAACCGCCTGTCCGTCGCCGATATCGACAATCCCAGCACCTTCACCCGGACCTTGCAGCACCCGCTCGCCAGTTATCGGAAACTTTTTCAACACTGGCTTGGAGTTTTTATAGCTGCAATGCTCTGACCACATCACAGAGAATAGGCCTGTTTCAGTATAATTTGGTGTGCGGCCGAGAATTTGTTCAATCATTGCAAACTCACTGTCAGTCAAACCCATCTGTGCGTAAATCTTGTCTGCCTTTATTTCCTGTGGACTTGGTTCATGCTTTAACAACATTTGCTTCCCTCCAATGTTTTACAATCGATTGAAACAGTTTCAGGCCGCCCGCTCCGCCAAGAAGCTGATCAACCGCCCGCTCCGGATGCGGCATCATTCCAAGCACATTGCCGTTTTTGTTTGTAATTCCCGCGATATTTTCCAGACTTCCGTTCGGATTTTCCCCATGGTAGGTAAAAACAATTTGCTTGTTTGCCTGCAATTCTTCAAGCGTCTCTTGATCGCAATAATAATTGCCTTCTCCGTGAGCAACGGGAATCGTAATCGTTTCACCCTCCAGATACTCTTCCGTAAACACCGTCCGGCTGTTTTCCACTTTTAATTGAACCGGCTTGCAAATAAACGAAAGGCTGTCATTCCGTCTCATTGCTCCCGGAAGCAAACCGGCTTCAAGCAAAATTTGAAATCCGTTGCAGACTCCAAGAACTGGTTTGCCGGCTTCTGCTGCTTTGACTACTTCTTTCATGACCTTACTGAAGCGGGCAATTGCCCCACAGCGCAAATAGTCCCCATACGAAAATCCCCCCGGCAGCAGTATTCCGTCGTACTCATCCAAGCTCTCCGAGTCATGCCATACATATTCAACTTCTTCGCCAAGCTCATCTTTGATTGCATGATACATATCGACATCACAATTGGATCCTGGGAAGACAATGACCGCAAACCTCACTGGGGAACAACCTCCTCTACTTCATAACGGTAGTCTTCAATCACCGGATTGGCCAACAGCTTGCTGCAAATTTCATTGATGACTTCATCGAGATCCCGTTCTGATTTTTCAATCGCAAGCTCCATATATTTTCCGATTCTAACTTCGGCTACTTCACCATAGTTCAATGTGTGCAGCGAATGTTTCACCGCTGTCCCTTGCGGATCCAAAACGCTCTCTCTTAACGTGACATACACCTTTACTTTATACATGCTGTTGTCCTCCCAGTCTCGCTAAAATTTGTTCGTATGCATCGGTTAAACTTCCCAAGTCACGGCGAAATACATCTTTATCGAGCTTTTCATTTGTTTTCGCATCCCAAAGTCGGCAAGTGTCCGGTGAAATCTCATCGGCAAGCAGAATTTGTCCATCCCGGTCTTTGCCAAACTCCAGTTTAAAGTCGATCAAGCGAATTCCAAGCCCAGCAAAAAAGCTTGATAAAACGGTATTCACTTCCAGTGCCTTTTCTTTTAAAATGGCAATTTCCTCTTCAGTTGCAACTTTCAATTCAAGAATATGGTCAATCGTTAGCAGCGGATCGCCCAATTCATCATTTTTATAATAAAATTCGACCAGCGGTTGCGATAATGGTTTCCCTTCTTCGATTCCCAATCTTTTCGCAAGGCTTCCAGCAGCAACATTTCGCACAACCGTTTCAAGCGGAATGATCGCTACCTTTTTAACCAGCTGTTCCGTTTCGGAAATTTTTTCAATAAAATGTGATTGAATTCCATGCTCTTTTAATTTTAAAAAGAGCAAACTGGTAATCTCATTATTTAAATGCCCTTTGCCAGCAATCTCTGCTTTTTTCACTCCATTAAATGCTGTTGCTGAATTTTTATACTCAACCCGCACGATCGCTTCATCCTCTGTGCGATAAATTCTTTTCGCTTTGCCTTCGTACAAAAGTTCATTCATCGGAATAGCCTCCTGGATTTTCAATATTGGGAATCTTCCATTACTACGAAGGGTATGACTACCCTTCCAGACCTAACCGTTCAAAAATCATATCGACATGTTTTAGATGATAATTATAATCGAAGCAATCGGCAATTTCTTCCGGTGTTAAAAGCGACGTGATTTTTTCTTCCGCTTCAATCAAGCCGCGGAACGGAACTTGCTTCTCCCATGCTTCCATTGTCTTTGGCTGAACCGTATCGTACGCTTCTTCACGCGAAAGTCCTTTATCGATCAACGCTAAGAGCACGCGTTGGGAGTAAATCAACCCAAGGGTTCGATCCATATTGCGCTTCATGTTTTCCGGATACACCGTCAAATTCTTAATGATGTTTCCAAAACGGTTCAGCATGTAATTCAAACCGATTGTAGCGTCCGGTAATATGATCCGCTCTGCGGACGAATGGGAAATATCCCGCTCATGCCATAATGGCACATTTTCATACGCCGTTAACATGTAGCCGCGGAGCACACGTGCAATCCCTGTCATGTTTTCTGAGCCAATTGGATTGCGTTTATGTGGCATCGCCGACGAGCCTTTTTGTCCCTTTGCAAAAAACTCTTCAACTTCGCGCGTCTCACTTTTCTGCAATCCGCGCACTTCGACAGCAAATTTTTCAATCGATGTTGCAACTAAAGCAAGCGTTGATACGTACTGAGCATGGCGGTCGCGCTGCAATGTCTGCGTTGAAATCGGCGCACTTTGCAGACCTAATTTTTCACAAACATATTCTTCTACAAACGGATTGATATTCGCATACGTGCCAACTGCCCCGGAGATTTTGCCAAACTCAATTCCCTGTGCAGCCTGTTTGAAGCGCTCCAAGTTGCGCTTCATCTCTTCATACCAAAGCGCAAGCTTAAGGCCGAACGTTGTCGGTTCTGCATGAACTCCGTGAGTGCGTCCCATCATCACAGTGTACTTATGCTCAATCGCTTTGTTTTTTAAAATTTCAATGAAATTCTCAATGTCTTTTAGCAAAATGGCATTGGCCTGTTTCAGCATATAGGAAAGTGCGGTATCAACAACATCGGTTGATGTTAAGCCGTAATGCACCCATTTCCGCTCTTCGCCAAGCGTTTCAGAAACAGCACGCGTGAAAGCAACAACATCATGCCGTGTATCTTCTTCGATTTCTTTGATCCGATCAATGTTAAATGAAGCATTCGCGCGAATCTTTTCCACATCTTCTTTCGGAATCTCTCCAAGCACAGACCATGCTTCACACGCAAGAATCTCCACCTCAAGCCATGCTTTAAAACGGTTTTCTTCTGTCCAAATGGCGCCCATTTCCGGGCGGGTATAACGATCAATCATTTTTTAGCCCCCTGAATCATGTTTTGCATTGCTTTCCCGGCATTACTCATTCAACGACGGATGAAACTTTTTGGATTTCGGCAATTTTGGGTTCCCATATGCCGCTTTTTTCAACGTCAATCAAGACCTCTTCAACAGAATCGCAAAGAATTGTCACATGCCCCATTTTTCTCTTCCGCTTCGGTTCTTTTTTTCCATAAAAATGAACTTTCCATCCGTCCAGTTCAGAAAGTCTTGCCAGCACTTTCGGCTGATGCTCGCCTAATATGTTGACCATTACAGCTGGTTTCGACAGCGCTGTGCTACCAAGCGGCAAATCAGCCACTGCGCGGATATGTTGTTCAAATTGCGATGTTTCGCATGCTTCAATCGTAAAGTGACCCGAGTTATGCGGCCTTGGTGCAAGTTCATTTATATAAATCTGATCATCCTCTGCTAAAAACATTTCAACCGCCAGCGTCCCGACAAGTTCAAAGCTTTCGGCCAGCTGCTTCGCATAGCGGACGGCCGTTTCAGCTGCTTTCTTACTGACTCTTGCCGGTACAATCGTTTGATGGAGAATATTGTCCACATGAATGTTTTCAGCGATTGGAAAAACGGCCATTTCACCATTTTGTTTGCGCGTTAAAATCACCGAAATTTCCTTTTTAAACGGAATCCATTTCTCAAGAACGCATGAACCGGCATTCAACAGGGCTTTTGCAGCTTCGATGTCTTGCTTTGTACGAATAACTGCCTGACCCTTGCCGTCGTAGCCGCCGCGTGCTGTCTTTAATACCGCAGGAAAGCCAAGCTTCTCCATCTTATCATAAAGTTCACTGCTGTTTGTAACCGTCTCATAAGGAGCAACCGCGGCTCCAGCCTTTTGAATCGCCGCTTTCTCCATGATTCGATCCTGAGAGATCTCAAGCAGTTTTGTACCTTGTGGAACATACGCGTTTTTGCATAACCACGCCAAAGCTTCCGCGTCAATATTCTCAAACTCATAGGTGACAACATCACTTACATCTGCAAGTTCCTTTATTTTTTCCAAATCATCGTAGGCACCGACAATTTTCACATCTGCCACTTGTCCGCACGGCGAATCCTCTTCCGGATCAAGGACGGCAATACGGTAACCCATCGGTTTGGCGGCGATAGCCATCATTCGTCCCAGTTGGCCGCCGCCGATAATTCCAATGGTTTTTCCCGGTGCAATTATTTTTTCAGACAAGTTCATCACTGCTTTCTATTGCGGCAATTTTTGCATCATTCCTTAATTTATCCAACCGGGCGGCAATTTCTGTATCCTGTATCGATATAATTTGTCCAGCTAGTAATCCTGCATTGCGTGCGCCAGATTTTCCGATTGCCACTGTTGCAACGGGAACACCGGCAGGCATTTGCACAATTGATAAAAGCGAATCAAGGCCGTTCAGTGCCTTTGATTGTACTGGTACTCCGATCACCGGGAGCGTTGTTTTCGCTGCAACCATCCCCGGCAAATGCGCTGCTCCTCCTGCACCGGCAATCATGACTTTGATCCCCCGATTTCTTGCGGATTCCGCATATTCGAACATTAAGTCAGGCGTACGATGTGCGGAAACTACTTTCTTTTCAAAAGAAATCTTTAACTCCTCCAATACTTCGCATGCATGCTTCATCGTTTCCCAATCGGACTTGCTTCCCATTATAACAGCCACTTGTGCGGTCACGGATTCCACTCCTTATTCATTGCAAATAAAAAAGCCCTTTAACAGATACGTTTCCCCATTTCATGTTGAGGAAAAGTGTCTGTTCGGGCTTGTTCTGAACAGAAAAATACCATGAGATGCACAATCTCCGGCATTATTCACTTCCCCTCATAGTCCAATCATTTACGGTGACTGGGTAGAAACTTATGGGCCCTATTCCCATTATTATACGAGGGCAAATCGCCTATTAGATTACTCTTATTTTACCAACCATTTCACTAAATGGTCAACAAAAACGAACAATTTTTTTACTGGAAAATTTATTGTTCGTATTTAAATGAATGCGTTTGCGTCGCTTAATCGGCTAAGATTGCTTCAAACAGAATCTGTCTGCCAACCGGTTCATAGCTCGGTTCACCGTCAATTACCATCTCCTGAAAAATCGGCTTTTCGATCCGGCGAATCGGGGTATACCCTTGTTTTTTTATTCGTTCCAAACAAGCATCAATCGTTTCATTTTCTTGCACTTCAAATAATTGCTTTTTCTTACCCATGGTTATCGCTACCCTCTTCTCATTCATTTCACTACCCGTAGTATATCCAGTTATTCATCCAGGCACCGTTCCGCTTCATTTTCTGTGTTAAATTTATAACCTTTGCCACGAATCGTGATGATAAAAGGATAATGAGTCAACACGGCAATCTTTTCTCGCAAATGCTTAACATGAACATCTATCGTACGATCATTGATAAATTTTTCACCTTTATCATATATTTGGCTAATAATCTGATCTCTCGATAAAATTTGATTGGGATGGGTCATAAACTGGTATAGCAGCTTATACTCAAACTGTGTTAGCTCAAGTTCTGCATCAAGATATTTAACAGCTCCCTGTAGCGGTTTTATCGTCAACCCCCGATAGCTTAATTTGCTGCATCGATTGGCCGTTCGCCGCAATACCGCCTCAATCCTCGCAATCAATTCTTCCAAGTCAAACGGTTTTCCCATATAATCATCTGCACCGGCCCTCAAGCCATCAATTCGATCACTTTGTGAGTTCCTTGCTGATAAAATAATAATCGGCACATTGCTGCTATATGTCCCGCGCAGCCGCATGCAAAACTCAAAACCATCCAAGTCCGGCAGCTCCAACTCATGCACGACGAAACAAGGGTCATGCTTCTCGTATTGTTCAAATCCCTCTTTCGCATTGGTCGCTTCCAACACTTCAAATCCGTTTTCCGATAATGCTTTTTTTAAGGCTGCCCGTGTTGGTTCATGATCATCAACGATCAAGATCGTTTTACCCCTCAGCTTTTTCCCTTCCACATTCCATCACCACTCCTACTCGCCATTATACTATTGATATTGAACAGGAGAACATCCCTAGAAAAAAATCTCTCAGGCGTTGAGTGACCCTCTCAGTGACCTAAATTTCCTTTTTTCCTCCTTCGAGGGCTTTGAGCATCCCTCTCAGTGACCTTAAATCCTCTTTTTCCTCCTTCGCGGGCTTTGAGCGTTCCTCTCAGTGACCGCAAATCCTCTTTTTCCTCCTTCGCGGGCTTTGAGCGCCCCCCTCAGTGATTGGAAGCTGCAACAGTTACCATGATGAAAAGAATGATGGAAAACAATTGTTAAGATCTAGCTAATTTACCGCCGTTTTGCGAAGAATTACGCCTAACCTTTCAAATACCCCAGTCAAACAAAAAAGACAATCCTTCAAGGATTGTCTTTTTTCTGTTGCTTGGCAGCGTCCTACTCTCGCAGGAACTTGCGTTCCAACTACCATCGGCGCTAAGAAGCTTAACTTCCGTGTTCGGTATGGGAACGGGTGTGACCTTCTCGCCATAGCCGCCAAACTATTTAGTTGAGGTTCATTCCCTCAAAACTA
>JAKACS010000057.1 GCA_021821235.1 Bacillota bacterium | reverse complement strand
GTGTGCCGGTGTATGGAGCGCGGTGAGTCTTGCCATCTTCTATTTTCTTTTCCCACGGGCTGCAATCGTCGTTATTTTCATCCTATCCATCGCCGGCGGCCAGTCCATCCTTGAAACATTTGTCGGCGTAAACCTTAAGAAAGTTGATTTCTATGCTGAAATAGAAAAAAAGAAATAGGGTATAGATTAACTATGATCTTTGCAAGGAGGAATGTGTATGAGCCCTTCAGGGAAAATTCCCCAGTTTCCGAAAACGTACTGGCGGGAAATTGAATTGCCTTCGTTTCAAAAATTGGAGAAAGATTTGACAGTGGACGTCGCAATCGTCGGAGCTGGCATGACCGGAATCACCGCTGCCTATCTTTTAGCCAAAGAAGGAGTAAAGGTTGCCATTTTGGAAGCAGGAAGCGTTTTAAATGGAACGACCGGTCACACAACGGCCAAAATCACTGCCCAACATGGTTTGATTTATGATGAATTGATCCAGCATTTTGGGGAAGAAAAGGCCAGGCTCTATTACCAATCACATACAGAGGCGCTGGAGTTTATTGAAAAACTCGTTACTGAGAACCAGATTGATTGCGATTTTGCTCATGAGGATGCCTATGTTTACGCTGCTACGGATGAATATAAGGAGAAAATCGATACGGAATGGCAAGCCTATCAGAAGCTTAGAATTAATGGAAGACTTGCAGCCAAAGTTCCATTTGAGATTGACATCAAAAAAGCAATCGTGATGGAAAATCAGGCAAGGTTCCATCCATTAAAATTTTTAAAGCATTTGCTCGATGAAGCAGTAAAGTCCAGCTGTGCTGTTTATGAAAATACAACCGCTTCAGATATTGAGGATGCCGGTGGTGCACCAAAAGTTGTTACACGCAATGGTTTCAAAGTAAGTTGCCGGCATGTTATCATTGCTTCCCATTTCCCGTTCTATGATGTCCCAGGCCTGTATTTTGCCCGGATGTACGCGGAAAGGTCGTATGCGGTTGGAATTCAAACCAGTAAAGCATATCCCGGTGGCATGTACATCAGTGCCGACAATCCAACACGTTCAATCCGTTCGACACCGTTTGAAAATGGAAATTTAATCATCATTGGCGGAGAAAACCATAAAACCGGGCAAGGCATTAATACGATCAACCATTATGAGCAATTGGAGGACTTCGCTAAAAAGGTTTTTGGTATTTCCTACTATCGTTACCGTTGGTCTGCTCAAGACTTGGTCACCCTCGATAAGTTGCCATACATCGGGCCGATTACGGAAAACAAACCGAATATTTTCGTGGCAACGGGTTATAAAAAATGGGGAATGACGACTAGCATTGCTGCCGCCCGTCTGATTGCAGATTCTATTTTGGGAAGGGACAATCCTTATAAGGAACTTTATTCCCCGTCACGCTTCTATGCCGATCCGAGTCTGCGTAAAATGGTGTCCATGAATGCAGATGTCGCCGCCCATCTTTTAAAAGGAAAACTGGAATTCGTACCGAAAGATTCCGGTGATTTGAAAAATGGCGAAGGTTCCGTCGTCATGTATCATGGAAAACGTGCCGGTGCTTACAAGGATGAAAGCGGCAAGCTCTATCTCGTCGATACAACTTGTACCCATCTCGGCTGTGAAACGGAATGGAACGACGCGGAAAAAACATGGGACTGCCCGTGCCACGGTTCGCGCTATTCATACGACGGCGATGTCATCGAAGGCCCAACCAAAAAACCATTGGAAAATTTGACAATGGATAGAGAGTAATTTTTATGCGTAATTTCAGGAAAATGGAAATAAGGATAAGGGATTCATTCGCGGATATTTCCAATTAAGTAAAAAAAGCCTCTCAATTGGAGGCTTTTTCACTTATTTATCAAGCGGGCGGTTACGTTTGTAATCTTCACCTGTAGTAAACTCAACTAATTCGGAGCTTGTTTTTCCTTTTTTCGCATTGTTGTTTCGCTGGGCATTTTGGTTTCCTAATTTCGTTTTTCCCATCGATACCATCTCCTTTCAAAAATAGTATGGATGAAAGCATGCCCCGTTATGCTTTACTCAAAACCAAGCTTTGGTGCCTTGCGCGCTTTCGTTAACTGTTCAAATGCATAGGCTATTTCAATCAGCACGGGCTCGCTGTACGCCGTTCCCGCAAACGTAATTCCAACCGGTTCCCCGCTGCTTGTAAAGCCGACCGGAACAGCAATCGATGGATAGCCGGCTTTTGCGCTAATATGCGATCCCTCATCGCTTGGAAAAACAATCACATCCAATTGATCTTTTTCGAAAGCATAATCAATTCCCTGTTCTGTTGCATGGTAAAAATCAAATTCCAACGCTTCAATATAAGCCGGTTCCGTTAAAGATTCGCTCGTTTCCTCAGAACGGATCAGCTGGATTTGCCCATACCTTAACATTTCCTCGGAATTTTCTTGATTGAATCGAATCAAATCTTTCAATGATCGAGTGATGGCAGAAGGTGCTAATTGGCTTAAATAGGCATTTAAGTCACGCTTAAATTCGTAAGTCAGCACATCATAGTTCCAGCCCGTTCCGGCTGAAGGAATTTCCACCGCTTCAACCCATTCTGCTCCGGAATTCTTTAAAATCGGCAAGCTCCAGAACTTATTCGATAACCCTCTATGATAATCCTTTAAAAAAGCAGATAGCCAGTCGGCATGACTGGCTATCTTTACTTTGGATCAGTAATTTGTCCTTTGTAAAAAATTCGTTTGCTTACGGTAATATTCAGCTCGCGGGCGAAGTGCTTCAACTCTCTTTCTTCGCGTTCGGTTACGAGCGAAATAACCACTCCGTTTGCCCCCATCCTTCCTGTTCGGCCGGAACGGTGAACATACTGGGTGATATCTTTCGGAAAGTCGAGGTGGATCACATGGCTTACCCCTTGAATATCAAGGCCGCGCGCGGCAACATCTGTTGTGATCAACATCTTGATTTTTCCATCGCGGAATGATGTTAATGCCTTCTCACGTTCCATTTTCGTTAATTCGCTGTGCAGCATTCCAACTGAAAGTTCTTTGAAGTTCAATTTAGCGGCGGCAACTGAAACCTCGGCAATGTCATTAATAAAGGCGAGCGCTTTGATCCCTTCAAGGCGAGCCATTTTTTCAAGCAATTTTATTTTGTCCCGCTTTTCACTGACAAAATAAAGATGTTCCACCGTTCCTGCAGCAGCAATTTCATCTTTTTTGATCCGAATCACTTCCGGATCTTTCATAAATTCCTTTGCTGCAGCTTCAATTTCCGGTTTAAGAGTTGCGGAAAATAAAACAACCTGCCTGTCGCGGAGGGTAGATTTGATTATCTCGCGAACTGAACCGCCATGTTCGCGGGTAAGCAGCTGATCCGCCTCATCGAGAATGATCATTTTTACTTCATGCATTTTCAGCTTTTTTTGTTTGACCAGTTCCAATAGCCGGCCAGGAGTTCCGAAAATTACATGCGGACGCTTTTTAATTTTTTCCAGTTGCCGTTTCAGATTGGCACCGCCGATAAAAGATGCGCCGCGAATGCCGCTTTCTTCTGACCATTTTTGAAACTCTCCATATACTTGCATCACAAGCTCTTGGGATGATGCGAGTACAACCGCCTGGATGTTCCCGCTTTCCGGGTTGATTTTATCAAGAACCGGTAGCAAATAAGCCAGCGTTTTTCCTGTTCCAGTTGGGGATTCGGCAATCAAATCCTTGCCTTCTAAAATGGCCGGCAGCGCACTCGTTTGAATGGCAGTCGGCGCTTCAAACCCCGATTTTCCCCAAATTTTTTGTAAAAAAGGTTTTAACGTAGGGTACATTGAAATCTCCTTGTTTTGCAGTCTCTCTCGTTATGATTCGTTTTTGAACGATTTTCCATTCGTACTGATACTAACTGAATTGTGGATGGGTGTCCAGCACCAGAAGGAGAACAAAGAAGGAATTTTATAAGAAAACTTAATCAAACGCGCGAAATGTCAACTGCTTTAAAGAACGGATAATTTCATCCTGATGGATCGTTCGTTCGTTAAACAGTACATGTAAATGCCCTTGACCCGCAATGATCTTGACATCCTCTACACCAGGGATTTGCTTGATCCCTTTTTTGATTTTTCCAATACAGCCGGAACAAGCTAGATCATTCACAGCTAATTGAATCATGCTCATTTTGACTCCACCTTTTTGATGATTTTTTTCACAAACTCTTTGCCAAATTGGCTGCATTGCTGTTTTTCCGCCTCGGTTGGCGCGAGCTCAATTTTCAGGCCTTCTGCAATGATTTCTGCTCCTCTTTCCGCCAATTTACCTTCTAAAAGGTCAACCGCCCTGCCGCGATACTCATACGAAGAATCACAGGAACCAAAGGCAGCGGCAAGCTTCCCATCCAACCGGATCCCGTCCATTTCTTCATAAAAATCAAGAAACTCATCCGGCAATTCCCCGTCTCCCCATGTATGAGCGCCCAGCAAAATTCCATCATAGTCGAAAAGGTCTGTGACATCCGCAAATAAAATATCTTTTATCTCAACAGTAGCTCCCGCCTCAACAATGCCCTTGCCAATTTCCTCAGCAATCTCTTCTGTGTTCCCTGTCATGCTTGAATAGATAATTAAACAAGTTGCTAACATAAGGATCCCTCCATTTTGGAAAAAACTTCTTATAAAACCGATCATCCTTATTTTAGGCCATCATTTTTTATAACTTTACCGCCATCAACCGAAAATGCCCCGGTTCGATTTCATTGACAATGACGTTCATTCCCAAGGATTCCAATCCCGCGATCAGTGGTTGGCCATAATGGGGAATATGGATTTCAATAATGGTGCCGATTGGTACGGTTCTGACGAAATCAATGATTTCCTTCCGCGGGTGCTCTCCTCTCAGAATTCTTTCACGCATATCCAAAATCACAATTTTTCCATCTGCTTGCATCGTCTGATTGCCCATAGTGTTTCTCCCTTCAGAATCTTTTGGATACATTCTATCTTCTTTTTTTGCTAAAAAAATTGATCTGCATCAAGACAGCTAAGTTAATCAATGGAAAATTTGCTTATGGTGTAGATTGTGAAAGTATTGTGAACATTAGCGTTCAACTGCAATATTCATATGCCTTCAATGATAAAATGAAACAAAGATAACAACATATCGGAGTTGAATACAATGTTTAAGAAGATCTCGCTTCTTGCAGCTCTTTTGCTTCTTCTTGCAGGTGCTCAAGCGTTTGCTCAATCCAATGCCGGTATTACCCCACCACAATCAAGAGAAACAATCACGAGTCTCTTTTATAAAATAGATCTTGTCTCACAAGAAACGCCAAAACAATTGAAAAAAATAGTCTATCCTACGATTTCCGCCTACATTTTTCCCGGAATCGTCATCCTCTTCTTTCTGATCCTTTTCAGCGGATACTGGTTCGTCTTTCGAAAAAGGCATTTATAAGAAAAAACGAGCAAAAACCGCCCGGTCCTTTTTAGTTTGGCCGATAAACGGAGGGCATTTGGAATGCCCCTAACGACCGTTTGACCCTGAGAAACCTGGGAATTGGGCTCGCTTCTTTTTCCACTTTAATGAAACGACCGCCAAAAAGCGCCTTTTTTATCGAGGATCTCATCAACTTCCTCAAACGGGATCGTAAACGTTGGGAATCCTGCGGCATACGGAGCAATTTCATAGGGCAAAAAGTAAAGTGAAATCGAATCGCTTTTGATAAAAAACGGCTGATCGGCCTGAATCCCTTTGAAACTTCCCGGAAAAATGTACGAATACTCCGATTCATTGATGATTTGTTTACCAATGATGGCGCTAATCACTTTTACATACTGGCTGCCGGGCTTGAATAAATCCTTCAGCTGATAAAAGGCACCACTTCGAAGATCCAATTGTGCATATTTTTTTACAGGCATGCCATGGGCTGCCCCAAATGGATAATCGTACCCCGTTATTTCAATTTCCAGCAAATGTCCCTTGTAAAAAGGCAGCTCGTAATCTCCAAAATAATTTGACTCAAGCTGCAAGTGCGAGGGCGTTTCTTTAATCCCCGTCAAATCCTTGATTGTTTGATTAATGATTGCCTCCTTTGCCCCAAGACCGCTAATAGAAGGATAGTAGACAAGAAAATCCTTATTCGGTTTGTACTTCTCCTCATGAATGATCAACCCGCCTCCGAGCTCAATCATCCGATTTTGCTCCCAGATGCGCTCACCTTTTTTATCAAAATACATCAGCCGGTAATCAATTTCTGCTTTAATCAGCGCTTGATCAAACCGGAGTTCACCGCTGCCGCTAACAATCGGAAGTTGCTTTACTTTTTTTCCATTTTTATCGATAAAAAAAGTCGTTTGGCCGTCGCTTGCTGATGCGAAGCTATATTCATATTTTGTGATCCGGTTATAAATAAACCCTGTCAGAATATGACCATCATAATCGCTAACGGCATAGGTGGATCCAATATACGGTTTCTCTAAATTAATTGCCTTGCCAAGTGCTACTCTCCCTTCCCCAAGATCTTGGAGATCGCTATATTGCGGTTTAAAAATATAGCGGCCGTGTCGATCGATTAGTCCGTAGGAATTTTTCCCGCCGTTTGCTAGTTGAACAATCGCCCTGCCATTACGAAATGCTTCTGCCCCTGCAAATTGCGGTTGGATGACAACATTCCCCGCCTCATCCATATAGCCAAATTTGCCATTTTCTTGGTTTTGAAAAACGAGCAAGCCGTCACCAAGTTCCCTCACATCGGGATAGGAGTACTCGTAAAGAATTTTTCCTGTCAGTCCAATCAGCGCAAAACGGCCGCTTGCTACTTTCACGACAGCTTTTTTTTCAGTAAAATCGGAAGCTGCTTCATAGGAAAGCGGAATGACTTCTTTTCCCCATTTATTTAAATAACCGTACAAATCGCGACCCTTTTCCATTCCCGCAATCAGTGCTCTGCCGCCTTTGTAATCACCGATAAAGGAATAAGCCCGATCCGTGATTTCCTTACCGCTTTCATCGATTACTTTAAAGCCTTCATGGTCAATAACCGTTGCCCGGCCTTCTGAAAAAGGATTGATCGTATCATACTTTGGCTTGACAATCAAATATCCGTTCAAATCAATGATACCGGCAAGATTCATATAGCGGACAATCGCCAGTTCATTTTCTTGGAAATCTCCTGCATGCTCATAGAGCGGAGAAAGGATCCACTTCCCTTTTGAGTTGATATAGCCCCACTTATCCCCGCCAATTGCCTTGATGACGGCAGGATAAAGGTAAACTGACCGTGCTCTCTCATTTATTCCTGCATCCTGTTGCGTATTTTGTTCAGCTGCCTTTTGCTCAAATTGTTCGGGGGATGGATCCATTTTTCGCTTTCTTTTAAACATCATTAAGTCCCCCATATCGCTTTTTGATATGTATATGAAAGAAAGCGGGATAGGTGCCTAGACTCTTCCTCAAATCAATTGCGCCATCAATAACTTTTCCAAATTACTTTTTTAAAAAAACTTCTTGCAAATTATTCGAAAAATTATATAATCAAAATATCAATAGATTGATTCTGACTTTTTTTGAAAAAAATGTTTTAAAAATCGATGACGAGAACAGTAGCATGCAAGACTTGAACATTAGAGAGCCGGCGGTTGGTGCAAGCCGGAATCAAGCTGCCTGTGAACATCATCTCTGAGATGCAAGGCTGAACAACCAGTAAGCCTTCGCCGGAACTGTCCGCCGTTACAATGGGCCGCGTATGATGGTACGTTGATCGAGAGCCGCAGATTTTTTTATTGCGGAAGTAGGGTGGTAACGCGAGCACGCTCGTCCCTAGGCTAGGGGCGGGCTTTTTATTTTGTCGAAAAGAGGAGAGGTTACACATGAAGAAGAAAGATACTTTATTTGTCGGATTAATGCTATTTTCAATGTTTTTCGGAGCTGGAAACTTGATTTTTCCACCTTTTTTGGGAATGGGCGCAGGCACTTCCTTTTGGCCGGCGATTGTCGGATTTATTTTAACGGCGGTTGGCTTGCCGCTCTTAGTCCTCATCGCCATCGCCCTTGTAAAAGACGGCGTGAATACACTTGGCAGCCGGGTACATCCATGGTTCGGGCTCATTTTTACGATTGTTGTTTATTTATCAATCGGACCATTTTTCGGGATTCCGAGAAACGCGAATGTTGCCTTTGAAATGGGGTTCAAACCTTTTTTGGGCGGATCAGCCTTCAGCAATTCAACGCTTCTGTTCGCCTTTACGGCTGTATTCTTTTTACTTGTTTATTTATTAAGCTTAAATCCATCAAAGGTTGTCGATTACATGGGACGGTTGATTACACCGACATTGTTGCTATCGATTGTTGTTCTTTCGGTGACAGGTTTTGTTAAGTTGAATCAGCCATTTAAAGCGCCAACGGAAAATTACCAAAGTGCCTCATTAGTAAAAGGATTTATTGATGGTTATTCTACTATGGACGCTCTGGCGGCTCTTGCTTTTGGCATCGTCGTTTTAACAACGTTGAAGCAAAAAGGGATCAAAGAGAAAAGCCAATTAACAGCCTATACCGTGAAAGCCGGGCTGATTGCCGGAACTGCCCTTGCACTCGTATATGTCGCGATCGGCCTGCTTGGGGCAAAAATGAGCACATATGGCAATTTTGAAAATGGTTCGCAATTGTTGTCCGCAGCCTCAACGATGCTGCTTGGAACAGGGGGAAAAATTCTTCTCGGTTTCATTTTCACTCTTGCAACGTTTACAACCTGTGTCGGACTGACGATTGCTTGTGGACAATATTTTGCCAAAATCGCCCCAAAGGTCAGCTATAAGTTTGTTGTCACTGTGATAACAGTAGTGAGTTTTTTAATCGCAAATCTTGGCTTAAATCAAATTATCAATATTTCGGTACCATTCCTTGTCATGGCCTATCCATTAACGATCGTACTCGTCACCTCATCATTTTTCCACCGCTTTTATCGCGGTTCAAGCAAAGTGTATGCAGGTGCGATGTTGTTGACCGGCATTGTCAGCTTAAACGACGGCTTAAAAATGTTCGGTTTAAAATTACAAGCCGTTCAGCCGCTGATGGATGCTCTTCCGTTTGCTTCCGTTGGCCTTGGCTGGGTCGTTCCGGCTCTTGCCGGCGGAGCTATTGGTCTGACGATTGATTGGCTGCTGCGCAAACAGCCAGCTGCGGGAACAGCTGATATGAAAGATGCATCGTAATGTAAAAGCCAAGAGCCGCTCACTCTTGGCTTTATTCACTTTAAGAATTAAATTCCTGATATTGTTGAAAAGCTGCCCCGATTTCTGTGCTGGAGCGGAAGCCGGCTTTTCAATCAGCCAGCCTATTCTTTCTCTGAATCGAATACGATGTTGTTTTGTCTTCTTGCCTCTTCTGTGATCCCCAATACGATTTTGCTTAATTCCTTCAGCTCTTCATATCTGTTTTGATCACCGGTCTTCATGACTTGTGCAATTTCTCTGCATTCATACATCATGTTTTTTTCTTCTTGAGGCACGCTTAGCACCCGGCTCTCCTTCGAATGGCTGTCGACAAACTCGATTTGTGAAATCGGTGCAGCGTCCTCCATGACAAATGTCCCCATCTCACCATGGATTTCGCAAACAATCGTCGAATGCGATACTTTTGAACAAAGAATGGTACAAATAAATTCATCATACTCCAACACAAGCGTCCCGCTGCCGTCTATGCCGCTATGCAAAACAACCGGATGGTAGGTTGACTTTTTTGGCGCTCCAAAAAGTCCAACTGCCAAATAAAGTGGATAAACGCCCAGATCCACAAGCGCTCCTCCGGAGAACTTCGCGGAGAAAATATTCGGCTCTTCTCCCTGTAAAAACAAATCATAGCGTGAAGAATATTGAATATACGGCAAAATCGCACTTCGAACCTTTCCGGCCAAATGCAAGTTTTCCTTTAGGATTTTAAAATTCGGCGTGTGCAGATTGCGGATTGCTTCAAACAAATAAACACCATTCTCTTCCGCAGCTTGATAGGCCGCCTGCAATTCCTTTGTGTTCGAAAAAATCGGTTTTTCACAAATTACGTGTTTCTTGTTTTGCAAAAAAATCATCGCTTGGTCAAAATGAAGCGAATTGGGGGAAGCAATATAGACTGCTTCAATCGCGTCACTCTTTGCCATTTCCTCAGGATCGGTAAAAACCATCGATGCCCCGTATGTATCGGCGAGGATTTTCGCATTCTCTTCTGTTCGGGAGTAGACCGCCGTTAATTTAAATTCATTGCTAAGTTGTGCCGCTTCAATAAAAGAGGATGTAATCCATCCCGTGCCAACTGTTCCGAAGTTTATCATACAGACTTCTCCTTCCTGTACTTGCTTTTCACTTTATTTTACCTTTTTTGCGAGTTTTTTTAAAATGAACTTTTTTCACGAAGTTTCTTTTTCTCTGCAAGAAATCTTGCGAACAATGGAAAAATATCATTATTTATGTTATATAAGTAATACAGATAATGAAAGAGGTTGAAAAACAGTGGACAATCATTCGTCTAATTTTATTAAGGATATTATGATTAGCGA
>JAKACS010000056.1 GCA_021821235.1 Bacillota bacterium | reverse complement strand
TGTTTCCCTCGCGCTTTTTTCTTCTGATTGGCATTCATAAAGAGCAGACTGTGCTCGAGCGCTTTCCGCTTCTAACCTCTGTAGTTGAGCTTTGGCTGCTTGTAAATCTTCTTCTGTCGGAATTCTTCCATCAGGAACTAGAGCAGGAGATGGATGGTGTATTGAACCGCAGACAGGGCATTCTTTCCCATTTTCAAGTTTTTGGGCTAATAGAGCGGCCTGCCCGGATACCCAGGAATGCTCCATTTCTTCCATTAAGATTTTGGCATCATGGAATGATGCCGAAGCCTTCTCAAATCGGCCAGAAACACGCTTCAATTCGGTTTGCTTTTGAAGATGGCGTACCGTTGCCTTCTCGAAACGGGTTAACTTTTCGATTTCTGCAGTCAATTTCTCTATATTCCGCTCATTTTCAATAAATATAAGTTGACCTTGTTCCATTTCCGTTTTTTGCGCTTGCACTTTTTTTTGCTTTTCTTCAATTTTGCAAAGCTGTTCTTCAGCCATTTTCTGTTTCTCTTTTGCTTTTTCAAGCAATTGAGAAACTTGATTGGCAGCCTGCTCAATTCCAGCGAAGGAATAAACTCCTTCTTTCATATTTTGCAGGCGATTGATTTTAGCTGCTGCTTCCTCACGCTCATTACCCTTCTCTTCTTCCTGCAGCAGCTTTGAATAATGCTCAGTTGCAAATTTGTCCAACAAATTAACCTTTGATGAAATCCTTGCCGCGTTTTGCACGAGCTGGTCGGATTCTTTTTTTAGACGTTGACAAAGCTCCTCCTGCCGAGCCAAGATCGCAGCTTTTTGCGCAAACCGAACCTGCTGTTCCTTTTCTGCAAAAGTCTCCTTTTGTTCTTCAAGTATCCTTTTTTTCAATGTTAACTCTTTTTTTGTTTGAAGTTGCTTTAAAGTTGCCTCTGCAGTAAAAAGCTGATGTTTAAGCTGATCCTGCTGTTTTTGTTTTTCCTCCAGGTCAAAACTCAATTGGGTAATTGCAGCCCCCATTTCGTCAATTTCTTTGTTTAAAAGCGGTAAAATGATTTCATCATTTTCACTACCTTCTTCCACAAATTGTTCAAGCTCGGTGCAAAAAACAGCTTGTATACGGCGAATTGCCTCGATCCGGGTATTTTGCTGATCTTCAACAGCTCGTTTTAATTCACCAGCTTCGTCTTTTAATTTTTCTTCTATCATTTTGTAAATCTGCGTATGAAAAAGACGCTGAAGAATGACCTCCTTATCTTTACTGTCTGAAGTGAGCAGCTTGCGAAACTCGCCTTGCGGAAGCATAAGAATCTGCCGAAATTGATTGCTGTCAATCAGCATGATTTCTTTAATTTTTTCATCAACCTCATTGATTTTTGCGGCTATTATTTTTCTTTGCCCCGTATCATCCCAAATATACAGTTCTGCCTTGGCACCAATCGTTGCATAGCCCTCACCCTTCGCTTTTTTCTTTAGCTGCTGTGGTGCTCTCTTTATTGAATAGATCTTGCCGCGAAGGGAAAAATCAAGAGAAACTTCAGTTGCTAGGTCGTCATTGGCAAATTGGCTCCGAAGTTCGGATCCGGTACGGTCTTCTCCGCTTGCCTTTCCGTATATTGCGTAGCTGATCGCATCAAATATCGTCGTTTTTCCCGAGCCAGTTTTTCCTGAAATGACAAACATCGTTCGATTTCCAAGTGTTGTGAAATCAATAGTTTCCACTCCAGCATATGGCCCGAACGCCTGAATCGTTAGTTTAATTGGTCTCATTTCACAGCCCCCACATTCAAGGCGTTTTCAATCACTTCTGCCATCACTGCTTTCTTTTCTTCAGTGAACTGTGCGGTGGTCATTTCCGTATAAAATTGTTCAAATAGTTCAAGTTCGGATTTTTTCTCAGCGCGTGCTGCAGAAACGGATTGTTTCTTTTTTAAATCAATCGATTCTATTTTCCGCTCAAGATGGAGAACATTTGGATATACTTTGCGTAGCTTGTTAATCGGATCAAGTAGGGCTCCTTCGTCAAGCAGATTAATTTTCAAAAAGTCATGCGTTTGTTGTTTTTCATAAAAAGAAGGATCAAGCAGATGCTCGAGGTAACCTTCGATTTCCCTCATGTCATGTGTTGGTCTGAGGGAGCGATAGCGGTGCTGAAAGCTGCCATCTGGATTCATTTCAATAATGGAAATGGACTTGTTTTGCTTCGCTTCGGAAAAAGAATATTTTAATAATGAACCAGAATATTTCACTTTTTCATGGCGAATCGCATCCGGGCTATGAAGGTGGCCGAGCGCTGTGTAGGAGAAAGGCGCAAACAGGTCTGAGCTAACACAGCTAGAGCCGCCGACTGCGAGTGTGCGTTCGGAATCAGAGGTAGAACCGCCAAGGACAAAAGCGTGTCCAACAAGAACATTTGGTTCAATCGGGTTCAAGTTTAGCTCGATTTTGCCAATCATTGCTTTCATGGCATCTTGATGGGTATGAATCGAATCATCACCTAGCAATTCCCGGACTATTCCCGGTTCTGCATAGGGAATGAGATAGAAATTTATCCCGCTCAGTTGAACAGGTATTGGCATTTGCTCTAGCTTGCCGGTTAAATAAAACTGACTATGTTTATACCAGGAGCTGCCGAATGATAAACGCTCGGCGCTATCGTGATTGCCCGCGATCGCTACAATCGGCGTCTTTAACTCAACATTGATTTTAAAAAGTATTTCGTCAAGCAGGTTTACTGCATCTACCGGGGGAACGGAACGATCATATAAATCACCGGCAATAATGACGGCATCAGGCTGTTCTTCTGCAACGATTTCGATGAATTGTTCGAGCACCTCTCGCTGGTGTTCCGTCATATAAACACCATGCACCAATTTTCCTAAATGCCAATCTGCTGTATGGATAAATTTCATGCTTTCACCTCATTTTGCTTGTTAACCAATGTTATTATTATAGCAAAATTGTTTTTTAAAGGTCCTTAAAAATGAAGGGAATTTAAATTAAGAACATTTGTTCTCTATTATTGTAGCATAACAGCATGCTAATTGGGAGCTATTTTGTGAAGTATTTGTGAATTGCAAAATTTAAAATAAACACAAAACAACCCGGTCAAATCGACCGGGTTGTTGATCATTGGTTTCACAACCATTATTATTTTTTCGTTACATTAGCAGCTTGTGGTCCACGAGCACCTTCAACAACTTCGAAAGAAACTTCTTGGCCTTCTTCTAATGTTTTGAAACCTTCAGTTTGGATTGCAGAATAATGAACGAATACGTCGTTTCCGTCTTCAGCTTCGATGAAACCGAAACCTTTTTCAGAATTGAACCATTTTACTTTACCGTTTTTCATGTAAAAATTTCCTCCTATTGGCTTACGTCAAAGCCATGTGTAAAATTCACCAAATTACAACGTATATAGCTTTACTTTTCATTACCTCATCCAAACGTCAGTTAAACATTGAATAAGCTTGTTACATAAATCTAACACGTGCAACGGCTTATTAAAATTTAACATTTTTTAGATGGAATGTCAAGAAGCGAAAATGACAAATTCCCAATCATAACTACTATTTGAAAATGAACGGATGAAACTGTAAGAAAAATGGAAAGTTAATGGTAACAATAATGGAAGGAGGAATTGATTTGACTGGGAACCAGTCTTTTCGATGGAAACGTGCCAACTTATCCGCGTTAACCACTTCCCAGCTGCATTTGCGCAATCCTTGGATTCCTGCGTTTTTCTCCTTTTCGTTCCCCGGCTTTGGAAACTTAATGCAGCAACGCTTGTTAAAAGGCTTTATTTTAATTAGCTGGGAATTGTTTATTAACACAAAAGCAAAAATTAATTTAGGCATTTTCTATTCACTTTTGGGTGAATTTAACAAAGCAAAGGAAGTACTTGATGAAAGATGGTTAATTTTATATTGCGGAATTTATATGTACGCAATTTGGGACAGCTACCGGGCAACCGTTGACATGAATAAACTCTATCTTCTCGCCGACCGTGAAGATGCCCCGATTGCACCGCTGAATTTATCAAGTTTTGATTTCAATTATCTTGATAAACGCGAACCAGTTACTGCCTTATGTTGGTCCGTCATTGCGCCAGGACTCGGCCATTTGTATATACATAAAGTACTGACAGGTTTTTTTATTTTCGCTTTCACGATTTTCATGGTACATTTTTCCCACATACCTGTAGCAATACATTATTTGGTTCTTGGGAATTTACCTAAATCAAAAGCTGTCCTTGATATGCAATGGGCTTTATACATTCCATCCATTTATGCGTATATTTTTTATGATGCTTACGTCACGGCAATTGAAAACAATAAACTATTTGAAAAAGCTTTGTCCAATTATTTACGGCATCATTATCAAAATTATCGTTTCAAATTTCCAGTTTAGTCAGGTGAAATTTTATGCTTGCAATTGCAACTTTTGAAAACTCTCTTTTTATTGAATTAGCAATTACATCGATTGAACAAAAAGGAATTGATAAAAGTCAAATTTTTGCTATTCCTATAGATAAACGAACAGAACCTAGGAGGCTTTTTGATACGATTCACCGAGCAGATGGTTTTAGTATGCTCGATGTTGCCGCCATTTTAGGAACTTGCTTTATGCTTTTAGGAGCCATCTACGGCTACGTCCTGAAATGGGGGCCGATTATTTGGGGTATTATCGGTGCAACATTCGGTCTTTTACTCGGTTTTTTAATTAAACTTTTGATCGTCAAAAAAAGTCAATTGGGGATAAAAAAAATTTCCTCTGAAGTGATCCTCATGATTCGCTGTGAGGACCATCAATGGGAAACCATTGAAAAAATATTATGGGACAATTTAGCACTTGGAGTGGCAAAAGTTAAGCAATAAAGTCTGATGAGAGTTTTTTCAAGAAGGATCATAAAAGGCCGCAGAAATCCTGCCGCCTTTTACGGCTGTTTTTCGAGTCATTCTTGCAATTTGTCCAGCATCGAAATTGTATCGACAAGATGGTTATTGAAAATTTCCTTTGCGACCGCGAGCAATTCAACAATCATCGGATCCCTTAAAGTATAGATAACTTTATTTCCTTCTTTTGTTCCGAAAACGATATTTTTTGCCCGCAAAATAGTCAACTGTTGAGAGACAGCGGATCCTTCACTGCCAATCAATGTTTGAAGTTCATTTACGTTTTTATCTCCTTCGGCCAATAGCTCAAGGATACGAATTCTTAGCGGATGAGCAAGAGCTTTAAAAAACTCCGCCTTAAAGCGTTGCATTTCAAGATTCAATCCATCATCTCCTCTACACTCCAGTATGTTGGTGTCGGTTTCGTTGAGATTTCAACTCCTTCTGATTGGGAAAGCTTCTCACATTCATGAAAAGCAAAATGCTTGCAGCCGATGCATTTGCTGCGCTCTATTTTGGCAAGGGCAAAATCAAGCGCTTCGCCCGTATGATCAAAGAAATGTTCTTCCCCGATTTTTTCGTATAAACCCGTTTTTTTCAATACCGTTTCCGGCTGCGGATTAACTCCAGATAAAATTACTATACCATTTTTCGAAAAATGGTTCACAATGCTTGCAAGATTTGCCTCACCTGTTGTGTCCATAAAGGGTACTTTGCTCATTCGCAGTAAGAGGATTTTTGGCCGATAATCGATGGTGTTCATAATCGTCCTCGCAAACGTCTGCGCCGCCCCAAAAAACAGCGGGCCTTCAACGTTAAAAATACTGATTTGCGGACAATCATGTGTATCAGTAACCATCTGGGTTTGCATCTTTTTATGCTTATGTTCATGGTTCGGCAATGCTTTTTCTGTTATCATAATATCGCTCATTCGCTTTGCAAACAGAACAACAGACAAGGCTAACCCTACCTCGACTGCGACTGTAAGCGTAACAAAAACAGTTAATAAAAATGTCACCAATAAAACTAAAGAATCACTCGTTTTTGTTTTTAAAATATGTGAAAAAACATGGTATTCACTCATATTCCATGCCACCACCATTAAGATTGGTGCCATGCTCGCTAACGGAATATACGATGCGTATGAGGCGAAAAATATCAAGACAAGCAAAACGACAATGCTGTGAATGACCCCTGAAACAGGAGAAACAGCACCATTTTTGATGTTTGTCGCCGTTCGCGCAATTGCTCCTGTCGCAGGGATTCCCCCAAAAAATGGTGCAATCATGTTAGCAATCCCTTGGCCAATCAATTCTTTATTGCTATTATGTCTGCTGTTTGTCATTCCATCAGCCACAACTGCGGAAAGGAGCGATTCGATTCCCCCCAGCATCGCAATCACGAAGGCAGACGGCAATAGCTTACTAATTAGCTCAATATCGATGGTTGGCATGCGGAAATGCGGAAGGGAATTTGGGATTTCTCCATAACTCGTTCCGATGGTTGCCACTTGCCCAGGAAAGAAAATTGTCGCAATTACAGTAGAAAGTATCAGTCCGATCAGCGGCCCCGGTATTTTCGGTGCGATTTTCGGTGTAATCAATATGGAAACTAAACAGATGATGGCTGTTAACACACTAAAAAAATTAATCGTTCCGATGTGGAGGAAGATTTCCTTCATATTCATAAAGAAATCTTCATGTTTCTTTAAACCGATTAAACCGAGAAAACTGGCGATCTGTCCGGTAAATATGGTGACAGCAATCCCCGCGGTAAAACCGATCGTCACTGGGCGGGGAATAAATTTTATCAAGGCCCCCAACTTAAATACACCCATTAACAGCAACAGAATTCCAGCTAAAAAACCAGCAATCAAGAGATTTTCATACCCATAGGTCATGACAATTCCAAATAATATGGGGATAAATGCGCCGGTTGGTCCACCAATTTGATACTTCGATCCACCAAAAAGCGAAATCAAAATTCCGGCAACAATGGTGGTGTAAATTCCATACTCCGGCTTCACTCCCGAGGCAATTGCAAACGCCATTCCTAATGGAATCGCAATCACTCCAACAATCAAGCCTGAAAGAACATCCTTTTGAAAACTACTTAAAGAATATTGACTAAACCTTCTGTCAAAGAACATAAGTACCCTTCTTACTTTGTATATTTGATTATTTGAATATATACGATTATTTTTAAAAACGCAATGATTTTTTTACAAAATTGTGAACAAAAATAGATAACTTGTTTTTCTTCGCTGCAGCAAATGTAAGGCAATGGACTTTTAGCTAACTTGCTTATAACTTAGTAACCATGGTATACTATTTGAGCGATGAGCTGATTGTGTAAGCCGAATAACAGTCCTTTTTGGAACACACAATGTGGAGTGTGGTTATTCGCCTCAATTTCGTAAAAGCCGCTTGTTTTTCGAAACAAGCGGCTTTTCTGTTTGTGAAAACGAAACAAATATACGGTTGAAGTTGCAAAAATCCAAAAATATAGTTCGCACTTTTTCAGCTAATCTTTTAAAATAAGGTTGAAAGGAGTGAACAGGAATGAACAATCACGAGATTGACTACAAAATATATGGCGATGATATGCAGTTTGTCGAAGTTGAACTTGACCCGCAGGAAACCGTTGTGGGTGAAGCTGGCAGCTTTATGATGATGGAAGATGATATACATATGGAAACCATTTTTGGCGATGGCTCAGGAAGCAGCGACGGCGGTCTAATGGGGAAGCTATTTAGTGCCGGCAGGAGGGTTTTAACTGGAGAAAGTTTGTTTATGACTACCTTCACGAACAGGGGAAACGCTAAAAGGCATGTGTCTTTCGCTGCTCCTTATCCAGGAAAAATTATTCCAATGGACTTAAGTGAACTTGGCGGAAAAATCATTTGCCAAAAGGATTCTTTCCTTGCTGCGGCGAAAGGAGTCTCAATCGGCATTGAGTTCCAGCGAAAGATTGGTGCCGGATTCTTTGGCGGTGAAGGTTTTATTATGCAAAAGCTTGAAGGTGACGGACTTGCATTTGTCCATGCCGGAGGAACGATTACCCGGAAAGAGCTCCTTCCCGGCCAACAACTTCGCGTAGATACTGGCTGTTTAGTCGCGATAACCAACAATGTCAGCTACGATATCGAGTTTGTGCGCGGAGTAAAAACAGCGTTGTTTGGTGGTGAAGGCTTATTCTTCGCGACGTTAAGAGGTCCCGGTTCGGTTTGGATCCAGTCGCTCCCATTCAGCCGGCTCGCCAGCCGCGTCTTTGCAGCCGCAAGCCCCGGCGGTGCGAAAGATGAAGGTAGCATCGCCCGTGGCATTTTCGATGTGTTTAGCGGCGATTAATAAAAATCGTGAAATTGAAAAGTAAGACATTGAAAAGTCTTACTTTTATATGTTCTAGGATATTAGCCCCTTTAAGAAGGTCGTGCTTCCTTTTGTTGGACTTCGTGCGTCATGGTGACCCCTTTCATGACGCTTGTAGCCGTTTTTTGGGACTTGGCGCATCATAGTGGTCCTCCTCTTGACACTCGTTTGCCTTTTAACGAAACGTATGCAGTTTAGTTTGGTAATTTTTTAAGTGCTGCACTCGCTTCTTGCTGCTTCAAGTTAGCCGATTGCCAAGTGCGGTTCTCCCATTCAATCTCCCTTTTCCTTTCTCGTAAAATTTCTCTCAACCCTGGTAAATCAGGATTTTTTTCATATAGCTGAATCAGCCCTAGTACCCCTGTATACGATAGATGGTTCAAATACTGAAGATCGATATTTCCTGTTTGTTCATAGCGAACAAGATTCTGCTGAACAACAAGGCGATCCAAATCAACCACATTGATACCTGTATAATAGAGTAGCGCGCTAATAAAATAAAAATGAAAGAGCGATAGTTTTTCAAACCAAATTTTTACCAAAGTATACGCAAAAATAACTGTAAGAAATATCATGAAAGAATGGGCCAACATCCGAGTGAAGGTAAAACCGTAAGCTTTTTCGTATAGATACATTCGTAAAAAAGCAGAGACAAGAATGACACAGCTCATTAAAATTAACAAGCTTAACGAGATTTGCAGCCATTTTTTAACCAAGGCATCAGACTGTTTCACTCCCAAGAGAATGCTGACAGTCAAAGACAAATTAATGATTGAAACAGCCAGTAATTCGAAAAAACCTTTGCGGGCATATTGAGCAAATGTATACGATTCTTGCAAAATACCGCCAAAAAAATATTGAAATTGAACAATCGTGAAAAGCAGATAGACAGCATTCATTAGCACTAACACAGTCAATGCAATCACCCCGTCAACCGGGATGGAAAAAGAATTGTTCTTTTCGATCACCGTCATTTTCTTTTGTCCCAGCACGAATAATACGCCAAAAAAGGCAAACGTATAGCCGATAATGACAAAAAAGCGAAAAACGGTATCGGGCTTTACTTGGTGAAACCATTCAGGTAAATTGCCGACGATTTGTTTAAAATTGGCGTCCGCTGTGCTTAGTAAATATAGGACGATTCCAAGAACAGGGAGTGATAGAATGATTCCAATCAATACCTTTTTCCAAAAAATGATTTTCTGATTATCCCCCTTAAAAAACTTAAGATGAGAAGCGGAGAAACGAAAATCGAATCGAATCGCTTCGATTATCCGCCAAAAAGCGTACTTTACAAATGAAAGGCTGGTCCAAAGCAGCAATTTTGGACGAGCGATTAGCAAAAAATGAAAAAGAACTAACACAGGAACAACCACTATATTCAAAACGTAAAAGAACATGTTGTTGCTTATATAAAAATTGATGGACAAAAGCCAAATACAAATAGCGACAAGATATCCAAGACGCTGATTCGCAAAGGGAAAGCCATAGAATCTCCAGAAAAACACTCCATACAATGCAACGATAAAAACAATATTGGAAATACCAATTTGACCGCGAAAAAAGGATTCTTCTGCTAAAATTCCCAATGTTAAACAAACAATGAAAAACAGACCATCCGATTGCTGCATATTTTTTTTCATAAAAACCCTCCATACATCAATATTCTATATATATTGTTTATCTATGTATATAGATAAAAAAAATTGATCATATCGACACTTTCTTTCCCCACCGAAAACCAAGTAAGCTCACAGGATAAAGAATGATTGTAAAAAAGATACAAATAAAAATAAACTGTTTCGTTAATAGCGGCGCAAACCAATTATGCGGAATAATTTGAAAAACGATCAGCAGCATTAATAACAGATTAGGTACAAGTGAAATGATAAATGTTTTTTTTAAAACTTTCCTGCCGCCATAACCAAATCCCTTGCCAATTTCATAGCCTAACAGCATCCAGAAAACCATGTAAACAAGTGCAATTAAGGTTGGAAGCGAAGTCAAACTCTGCCATATGATCGCGAGCCATCTCCATTCAAAAAGATTATGAGCCAGCGTCAGCACACTGCCTCCTGCAAAAAAGATAATATTCACGAGGATGAACAGCCATTTCATCCGGCTGGGTGTCACAGCTAATTCTTCTCGCCACATCTTGGCAATTTCTTGCGGCGTACCAAGCCGCTGAACAATCTTCTCCATGATAGCGGCTTCGTTCTCCATCGTAAAATGTTCAAGTAAGATTTCATCAATATGGGTCTCGTA
>JAKACS010000055.1 GCA_021821235.1 Bacillota bacterium | reverse complement strand
AACTTTTTATTGTCAAAAGCGGCATGGTTCATTTGACTAAAGTGATTCCAGACGGTAGAGAATTGAGTTTAAGAATGTGCACAACCGGCGACATCATCGGCGAGATTGATTTATTTTGTCCATCTGAGAAATATTTAGTAACAGGACGGGTTACAGAGAGCGGAGAAGTGGCGGTCATCCTGAAAGATGCGCTTGAAGAAAAACTCTCACATAACTTGCCGCTAGCCTTGGAATTTATGAAATGGATGAGTCTCCAATATCGAAAATCACAAACGAAATTTCGCGACTTAGTTCTTCATGGTAAAAAAGGGGCATTGTATTCCACTTTGATCCGCATCTCCAATAGCTATGGAATAAACACCGATAACGGCATCTTAATTCAACTGCCGCTAACAAACCAGGAATTGGCGAATTTTTGCGGCACGTCAAGAGAAGTGGTCAACCGCCTGTTAAGTGATTTACGCAAAGCGAATGTCATCTCAGTAGATAAAGGAACCATTACCATACACGATCTTGATTATTTAAAAGTTGAAATTGACTGCGAAAACTGTCCGATTGAAATATGCAGAATCGATTGAGGGTACAAAAACAGCCTAAGCTATAGGCTGTTTTTAGTTTACGATGATTTGAACAGCCATAACCGCAAAGAAAAGAGCAGCATTCACAATTTCATAAATCCCGACCATTTTGGTTGATAGCGGTTTGCCGTAAAACCCAACTGCCCTGAGCAAGCTTGGCAAAACAGCAATGGCTGCGATCCAATACCCGAACGCTAGCCAAATCAACGGTAGGATCAAGTGATAGATCCAAGAAAGCCACTTAAACTGCGGGTTCTTTTTTTCACGAATCATTGTTTTGACATAAAAAGTGCTGCCAACGAAAAAAAGCACGGATGCGGAAAAAACAAAGATAGATTCACCAGTGACAATTCGGCTGCTTAAAAAACTGCTTGCCAGACTGGCAAAAGAAAAGGCAAAAATTGCACTTAAATCATTCATAAACGCACGGTCTTTGTTTTGAGAAGAATAAAAAGTATTGATAATAAAAAAAGGAATCATCAGCAAACCAAAATAAACAACGGCTGGATTTTCAGCGAACGGGAACAGCAATAAAAGAACAGCCGGAATCAAATAGCGCAATGTCCAGCCAGTATAGAAGGACATTTTTTTCTTTTTAAATAACAGTAGCATTGGATAGGTAGCCAAGTATAACAACACCCATCCAAGAAAAAACGGAACATCCTGCCAAACAAATCCACCTGCGATCACACCAAGCCAGAATGGAACCGTCACCATTGCCCAGGCTCCGTGTTGTTTTGGCATAAAAAGTTTCATCCTGCACCCTCCTTTCGCTCAACCCTACTATAAGCGAGGCACTGAAAAAATTAAGTGAAAGATGTCACACTAATTGAAGCCCGTTTAGGCGATTTTTTAACTTTTCCAATTAAAAAAAGAAGGCATTCGCCTTCTTTTTCCGATTCTATATCAACAAACATAATATCCCCTACTGCCATTATAACGGAAATAGCAGGAAAATGCATTAAAATTGTAACAAAATTGTCACTTTTTTGACTGGGAATGAATCCTCTTTATTTGCTCCTCAATGTGGTGAACCGTCCAGGCTATCCCTTTCAGGTCATTGATAAGAAATGACGGAGCAGAAGTGATGGATTCAAGCTGTTTTTGCAATGTTTGTTCCCACGCCAGCACGATTTTAATATTGCTGATGAAATGGAATAATTCAAGATCTTTTTTTTCTTTTAATAGCAATAGTTTTGGGTAATTTTCCTTTTTGTGACCTTCAATTAAAATAATATCAGGCTGAAAGAAACGGATCAGCTCAATTTCATCGGCTAAATTCCATGATGGCTGATCTGCTTGCAGAATCAGCCTCCCGCCGCCCTCAACGACTGCCACTTTGGCACCAGCACCTACATGCTTCACAGAATCTTTCGTCTCAACGAGTTCAGGACGGCCGCCATGACCATGGTGCTTAATCACCGCCACCTGCCTGCCCAACTTGTTCAATTCCTTTATCAATGTGGAAACAACCGTCGTTTTTCCACTATTTTGGTAACCAACAACTTGGAAAATATAAGGATTTACCAAGGCCACTCACTGCCGGTTTGATCCTCAAGCAGCAGGACTTCCACATCTGTTCCCACTTCAAACCCTCTTGTACCGCCAGGAAGAATCATCAGCGAGTTAGCGCCTGCAAGGCTCATAATAATATTGGATTTATCCACACCGCTTGGCGATACCTTTAGCCTGCCTTCCTCGATTGTTACAGTACTACGGACAAAGCGAGTAAAAGGGTTCGCTTTTGGAAAATCGGCACCAAGAACGGCTTTTTCTTTGCGTAAATGCGGTTTTGGTGAAAACAGCATTGTCCGAATGACCGGACGGGCAAACAATTCAAACCCAACATAGCAGGCCGATGGGTTGCCAGATAAACCGAATAAAATTTTGCCATTGTATTGTGCCACGGTTGTCACACTTCCAGGACGCATTCCTACTTTGTTGAACAATACTTTTGCGCCGAGCTTTTCATAAATGGCCGGCAAGTAATCAAAATCACCTACAGAGACACCGCCGGTGGTCATGAGCAGGTCAACTGTTTCGATCGCATCCTTAACTGCTTCAAAGCATGTATCGAACACATCAGGCAGTTTGCCGAAGTACCGTACATCCCCTCCCGCCCTTTCAATTTGGGCGATAATCATATGGGCGTTGCTGTTGCGTATTTTCCCGGGAACGAGCGGTTCATCAACTTCAAGTAATTCTGTGCCGGTTGCGAATAAGCCAATGATCGGTTTTTTGGCGACGGGAACTTTCGCATAACCAAATGTTGCAAGCATTGCTTGAATACCCGGGTTAATTCTTGTCCCCTTTTTCACCAACACTTCGCCTTCTTTTGCATCCTCAGCACGAAACGACACATTTTCACCTTTTTTAAGGCTGCGCTTAATTGTAATATAGGATTTGCCGTTTTTTTCAGACGTTTGCACCACTTCGAGCATGGCGACAGCATCAGCACCTTCCGGCATCATGGCACCTGTCATGATTCTTACAGCTTGGTTTTCTTTTACTACTTTTTCCGATACGGCACCTGCGCCAATATGATCAATCACTTCTAAATCAATTGGGTTTGTCAGAGATGCAAGGCTTGTATCAGCACTGCGGACGGCAAATCCGTCATAGGGAGCGCGATCAAAATGCGGCACATCGTTTGTTGCTCTCAAATCCTCGGAAAGGAACCTCCCATAGCTTTCATCAATTGTTACGTATTCCGTTGCACCTTGTACTCGTGTCTCCATTATTTTTGCCACTGCTTCACTCACGGAAATAGGCTTTCTTCTCTCTAACATGGTTATCAGCTCCTAAAAGCATGTATATTAATTCAATCAACCGATTTTCTCACTCTAAGGGTATACGAAACTTTTAAACATGGCAAATTTTCAACCCAATGTTCGAAAAATTGTACAAAAAAATAAAAAGAACCAAAAAAATCATCATTGGAATGTGATGCACATCACCAACATTATTCTCGAATTTCGTTATTCTTTTAATAGAAAAAAAGGAGGAATGAAGGATGAGCTTTCCTTTTAGTGAAAACACCCTTGTGAAAGATATTGTCAATGAACTGCCAAAATCAAGTGATTTATTTAAAAAACACCGAATCGATTTCTGCTGCGGCGGAAATATTCCACTGGCAAATGCTGCCCAGGAAAGAGGACTTGATCCAAAAATAATCGTTTCCGAGCTGCAAACCCTTTTCGCAACAAGCGAACCAAACGAAAATGAAATGGAAGAATGGATTCATTCCGACACACGTTCATTAATCGAACATATTGTCTCAGCATACCATCGCCCACTTGAAGAAGAGCTAACGATGTTAAGCCCGTATGTAACAAAAGTTGCTCGTGTTCACGGAGGAAACCATCCTGAGCTTTTAAAAGTTTATGAACTGTTTTATGCTTTTAAAAAAGAAATGCTCGAACACACGGCAAAAGAAGAAGAAACAGTCTTCCCGCTTATCCAGCAGCTGAATGATGGCACCGTAGCCAACCGGGAAGAAGCGATCAATGCCATTGTTGAATTAGAAAAAGAGCATGATGCCGCAGGGGCAATCTTAAAGGAACTGCGTGATGTAACAGCAGATTATGAACTTCCGTTTGACGCTTGCGGTACATACAACCTAGTATACAAGCGCCTAGAGGCACTCGAAGAACAAACCTTTATGCATGTCCATTTAGAAAACAACATTCTCTTCCCGCGCTATACAAACTAAGAATGCGAAAGCCTGCTGCCAATCATGGCAGCAGGCTTTCGTTATTCTAAAGAAAACTTGCCGATTGGCGAGCCTTTGGCTAAAAAAGATGAGCCGCATCCAGCAAGCCCATCTTTCCTAAGTTAACCGCCAATATAGGACATTTCGATCTTTTTCCGGTTAGAAGCTGTCGCTAGAGTCCTTTCATCCGAATAACGGTCTTTGCGGCCGCCCCAGATATCCACAATTCGATTGCGAAGCTCTTCATCTGTAGCCCCATTTCTCATCATATTTCGGATGTCATGGCCATTTCCGTTAAACAAACAAGTAAAGATTTGGCCATTCGCTGACAGACGCGCCCGTGTACAGCTGCTGCAGAATGATTCCGAAACCGATGTAATAAAGCCGACATCCACTTTTGTTCCTTTGTAATGATACAGCTTCGCCACTTCACCAAAATAAGCAGGTTCAACAGGTTCCAACTCATACTGTTGCTTTAACAGATCATAAATTTCCTTTTTTGTCACAACGTCATCCATTTTCCAGCCGTTTGTTGAGCCGACATCCATGTATTCAATAAACCGCAGTTGCAGACCTTCCCGTTTGCAAAAATCGGCCATTGGTATAATTTCCGTATCGTTCAACCCTTTTTTTACGACCATATTCACTTTTACGCCCAGCCCGGCCTTTTTTGCCGCTTCTATACCGTCAAGCACTGGTCTTGTGCCCACTTTCCGCCCGTTAATTTTGCCAAACAGTTCATCATCGAGGCTGTCGAGGCTGACATTCACCCTTTTAAGTCCTGCTTTTTTCAAATCACCGGCAAGTTTTGGAAGCATTACACCATTTGTCGTTAACCCGATATCCGACAATCCTTCAATTTTTGAAAGCTTCTCAACCAGAAGAGGCAAATCCTTTCGCAGGAGGGGTTCACCCCCAGTTAAGCGGATTTTTTCAACTCCAAGCTGGACGAAAATCGTCGAAATCCGTTCAATTTCTTCATATGTTAACAAAGCGCTTTTCGGCAAAAAGGCAAAATCTGGTCCAAATTGATCGGCTGGCATACAATATTGGCAGCGAAAATTGCAGCGGTCAATGACCGAAATCCTTAGATCCCTTAAAGGCCTGTGCAATGTATCTTTAATAATGGTTTTTCCCATATTTATCAACTCCATTATTTAAAAACCAGTTATCCGGCACATTTCGTACACAAAACTCTTCTTTCTTAAAAACTTTCTTAGCTCTATACTTATGTTGACAACAATGATTTATTCGGCAAGCTAATCTCCTATTTTACTTTCCTTTATACCCTGCCGATGTAAAGATTATCACATTTCGCTTCAAAAAAACATTTTTTTTAAAAGTTTTCACTATATTGTCATTGTTAATACCTTTTATTTTCCTGATCTTGAGCTACAATGGTTTTAGAAATGAATTTATCTAGTTCAACAGTGATGAAACGGTTTGCCCCTTGGCAATTTTAATCATGAAGAAGAAGGTGTAGATGATTGATGACGAATATGAAATCCACTCATTCCATTCAAATTAAAGAGCTGCTTCGGTTTGCTGACCGAAAATTCACAGCGGATCGCGGAACATATTTGTTTCAAGAAGGAATGAAAGCTGAAGAGCTTTATATCATCTTGTCTGGTAAAGTTCAAATTAGCAAAATTACTTCTGACGGCCGGGAACTGTCATTACGTATTTGCGGTGCGAATGATATTTGCGGAGAACTCACTTTATTTACCAATGAACCTAAATTTTTATTAAGCGCAAAAGTTCTGGAAACAACTGAGGTTGCCGCCATTCGAAAAGATTTGCTTGAAACAGAAATTTTTCAAGATAGCACACTTGCATTTGAATTTATGAAATGGATGAGCGATCATTTTCGCAAAACACAGACGAAATTTCGCGATCTTGTCTTAAACGGGAAACGCGGCGCATTATTTTCGACCTTAATTCGCATGTCCAATAGCTATGGCGTAAAGCAAAAAGACGGAATCCTGATTGATCTGCCTTTAACCAACCAAGAGCTTGCCAATTTTTGCGGCACCTCCAGAGAAAGTACAAACCGCATCTTAAGCGAATTAAAGCGGGATCAGATCATTTCGATAAAAAAAGGGAAAATTTCGATTCTTAATCTACAGTATTTGAAAGATGAAATCGGTTGTGAAAATTGTCCGGCGGTTTATTGTAGCATCGAATAGTTTGTGACAAACAAGGGACGGCATCTGCCGCCCCTCTTTTTAGCTAATCAGCATTTATTACCCATAGATTCTGAACGCATAAATTCAACTATGCCTCTGTCTTCGTCCTTAGGGACTCGCCAATCGGCAAGTTTACATTTAATGATCAAATGCTGTCCAAGCTTTTTTCTACCCTTGAATTTGTTTTTCCCGCAATGCTTTCGGGATATAAATGCAAAAAGGTTCACTTTCCAAATAATCTCCTGTAACCGCATATGCTCTTGATCTTGAGCCACCGCACACATAGCGATATTCGCAAACGCCGCATTTTCCTTTATAGAGATCCGGATTTCGCAGCGATTTGAAAATCGGCGATTCGCGGTAAATTTCGGCGAGCGGCGTTTCGCGCACATTCCCTGCTTTTACTGGTAAAAGTCCACTCGGATACACATCGCCAATATGGGAGATAAATACAAAGCCGTTCCCGTCGTTTACTCCTTTTGGCGCCCGGCCAAGCCCATCAATCGAGCCAGTTAATCCTTGCTCTGTCAAGGCATTTAAATAGTTGATTTCCTGCGTCTGGTCTTTTGCCTCCCGCATTTTTTGCTGGATCACAACACGCCGGTAATGCTGTGCTGCGGTGGTTTTAATGTCAAACGAAACACGCTTGCTCAAATCATATAGCCATCTGAAAACTTTTTCATGCTCTACTGGTGAAATCATGTCAGATTCCTGACCCCTTCCAGTCGGAACGAGGAAAAAGACACTCCAGAGCACGCAGTTCAGATCTTCTACCACCTTTGCCATTTCATCTAAATAATCAATATTATACCGGGATATCACGGTATTGATTTGCACGGGAATTTCCAGCTCATGTAAATACTTGATTCTTTCAAGCGTAAGCTCAAATGAACCAGCTGTACCCCGGAAATGGTCGTGAATTGCTGCCGTCGGTCCGTCAAGGCTGAATGCCCAGCGGGAAAGGCCCACTTCTTTCGCTTTTTCAATGGCTTCTTTTGTAACATTTGGTGTAGCGCTCGGTGTCATCGATACACGTATGCCTTTATCCACCGCATATTTGGCAATATCAAAAACATCTTCCCGCATCAACGGATCTCCGCCAGTAAAAACAAGCATCGGATTGTTCAATTCATATATTTGATCAATTAATTGCTTGCCTTCTTCAAATGTAAGCTCACTAGGGTCTCGGCGGTATTGCGCTTCAGCACGGCAATGAAGGCACTTTAGTTGACATGCCCGGGTCAACTCCCAAATCACAATAAACGGATCCTGGTTAAAATCACGGTTGAATACCAATTGTAACGCCCCCTAAAAACGGCTAACGCCTATCTATTTCTTATTATAGAGGGCTTTTGTTCCAGAAAAAGTGAATTACCTCACTTCTTCGAGAATAAAAAGTACAGGCAGCGATCCTTCCTAAGTAAAAAACAGCAGTTTGCCTGCTGTTTTTTACTTGATTATCGGATTCCTAGAGCGATTTTTGCGTATCTTGACATCATGTCTTTATTCCATGGCGGATTAAAGACAATGTTGACCTCAACACCTTTAATTTCCGGAATATCTGCAAGAGCTCGTTTGACTTGATCTACAATTGTTCCGGCAAGCGGGCATCCAATCGCCGTTAACGTCATTGTAATCGTCACAACGCCGGCTTCATCCATTTCGATATTATATACCAATCCTAAATTGACAATATCGATGCCCAATTCAGGGTCAATAACCAACTCAAGGGCACCAAGAATATTTTCCTTTAATTCCTCATTCATGAATGTTCACTCCCACTTTGTTCGTTTTCCGTGTCTTTTGTAAAGACCGGTTGTTAAGATATTTTTTAAACCAATCAACCGCAGCTTCTACACCGGCAATGCTAACATTGTGCCCAGCATGTTCGTCCGAAATAAATGCAAGCTTTTCCTCGTTTTTGGAATACATCCCGCGGATGGATTCGAAAAATCCACGGGTTAATTCATATGGAACCATTGGATCCTTTTTACCATGCCAAAACAGCAATGGTCGATTGGCAAGCATTTGTGGCTGAAGGCTTAAATCGTATTGACGGATTGCTGCGATTTGCTCTTTGATTTCTTCATCTGTGAAAGGGAGATGTATTCCTTGTTTTTTTAATTGCTCAAGCTGCCAATATGAAAATTTTTCGTATGCAGGCATACCCATTAAACTGACAGCCGCTTTGATCCATGGATATTGGGTTAGGGCACCAAGAGCAGCGATTCCACCCATTGACGTTCCAGCAACACCAACTTCGCCATCCATTGTCAATTCTTTTTGATCATAATATTCTTTCACACTTTTTATTTCTTCAATCGATGTCAAGACAATTTCCCAAAAGTGTTTATAAAAATCATCTGGTTTCAAACCCTTTGCTCTTTCCCCGTGGTATAACGCTTCCGGCAGGACGACGCGAAAGCCGGCATCTGCCAAAAGATATGCATAATGCAAATTTCGTTCCTTTACGCTTGTAAACCCATGAATAAAAATAATCAGCGGCAGCTTTTGCCAGCGCACATCGTGCTCGGCAACATGAAGGAGCGGAATCCCTTCTATCCGTTCCTTTTCAATGGTGATCAATATTTTCCCTCCCACAGCATAAAGATAGTATACAAGCTGCAAAAAATTTTTTAAGTGAATTTTTTTACAGGTACGATATAAAATTGGTAACATAGTTACCATAAGAAAGAGCAAAACATCAAACACTAGTTGTATTGTAGCATGTTGTTGGCTTTTTTCGAAATCAAAACCACTGAATTTTATTGAAGAAGGAGAACTTATGGCAGAACGACATTTAATTGCGGTTGATTTAGACGGTACATTGTTGAAAGATAATAAAACCATTTCCCAAAAGACAAAGGAAATTATTCAAAAAGCAAAAGAGTTAGGTCATATTGTCATGATAGCTACCGGAAGGCCTTTTCGGTCAAGTGAAATGTATTATAACGAACTTGAGCTGGACACTCCGATTGTTAATTTTAACGGCGCTTTTATTCACCATCCGAAAGATCCAAACTGGGGATTGTTCCATTCGCCGTTGGATATTCGTGTTGCCAAACAAATTATTGATGCCTGCCGCTCATTCCAATTTCACAATATCATTGCAGAAGTAATGGATGAAGTGTATTTTCATTATCATGATGAAAAATTGTTGGATATTTTCAGCATGGGAAACCCCAAAATTACAACAGGTGATTTAGGGCGCTATTTAACAGATTCCCCGACAAGCCTGCTCATTCATACGAACGAGAATGATTTACGGAAAATCCGTCAGCATCTCTCCGACGTGCATGCAGAAGTGATTGAACAACGCAGTTGGGCCGCTCCTTGGCATGTAATTGAAATCATCAAAAGCGGTCTCCATAAAGCAATTGGTTTAAAAAAAGCCGCTGACTACTTTGACATTCCCCGAGAACGGATTGTTGCATTTGGCGATGAAGACAATGATCTGGAAATGCTTGAATATGCCGGCCGTGGCGTGGCGATGGGAAACGGGATTGATCAGGTGAAAGCAGTTGCAAACGATGTAACCCTCACAAATGAGGAAGATGGGGTCGGTGTTTATTTGGCAGAATTGTTAAATATTAAATAGGGCGATTACTCATTGAATTCCCTATTACTAGGGCATACTATTTTTGAAACGGCTTAAATGCTGTTTCGGCAAGCTCACGACGATATTGGAGGGATCCCGAGATGGGTAAACGAAACAAATCGAAGCGCTTTGTCCAACAAGGAAAAGATACCGTTAATAAACATGCCGAACGCATCCCTTACCATATGACGTATGCGGAAGCGGAAGCCTATAAAATGGCAAATGGGCATCATTCCTCCTTAGGGGGAATATAAGATGGGAAATCGTCTTTTCCAGGAAGCAAGAAGATTTGTGGAGGCGGCCAAATCAGCAAGTCCTGCTGACCAGCAAGCAGCTGTGGAAAAAGCGAAGAACGCATTAAGCTCAGCTTATGCGAACTCAACCGTTGCCGAACAAAGCCAGCTCCAAGAACTGCAATATGAGCTTGAACAACTGAGTTAAACAAAAAGCTGGCACGGTGAATAGTGCCAGCTTTTTTATTGATAAAACTTT
>JAKACS010000054.1 GCA_021821235.1 Bacillota bacterium | reverse complement strand
AAAGGACTTTTAATTTCAAAAAAACAGACGCCATTACGCCTGTTTTTCTGATTGGCCGCTATTATTTTTCGCTTCTTCCTCTACAAGTGCCCTTCGCATTATTTTTCCAACGGCCGTCTTTGGCAATTCTTTTCGAAAATCGTAGATTCTAGGAACTTTATAGGCAGCCAGATATTTTCTTGCATACTGATCTAGCTCTTCTTCTGTCACTTTTGCACCATCTTTTAAAACAATGTACGCCTTTACGGTTTCCCCGCGGTATGGATCGGGAATCCCCGCAGCGACAACCTCCAGAATATCGGGATGTTCATAAAGCACCTCTTCAATTTCACGGGGATAAATGTTGAAGCCTCCGGCAATGATCATATCTTTTTTGCGGTCGACGACATAAAAATACCCTTGTTCATCCATATAGCCAAGATCCCCTGTCAAAAGCCATCCTTCCTTTAGCGTTTGTGCCGTTTCTTCTGGGCGATTCCAATACCCTTTCATTACTTGCGGGCCTTTTACAGCGATTTCCCCAATTTCACCAGCTGGCAGCGCCTCGCCCGTTTCCAATGACAAAATGGCGGCGTCGGTGTCAGGCCAAGGTACTCCGATACTACCTTTTACCCGGGGGCGATCCCAAAGGAAATTAGCATGGGTCACAGGCGATGACTCCGTTAGCCCGTAACCTTCAACAAGCTTGCCACCTGTTACCTCTTCAAATTTCTGTTGAATTTCAACTGGCAACGGAGCTGAACCGCTAATGCATGAGTCAATGGATGAAAGATCGTATTTTTTTAAATCGGGATGGTTCAATAATCCAATATAGATGGTTGGGGCACCTGGAAAAAGCGTTGGCCGCTGCTTTTGAATGGTTTTTAAAGTGGTTTCGGTATCAAATTTCGGTAAGAGCACCATTTTATAGGCTTGCATAACGGAAAGAATCATCACCGTTGTCATGCCATACACATGAAAGAATGGCAAAATCCCCAGAACTGTTTCCTCGCCAGATTTGCATTTATATAGCCAAGTTCGGCACATCGATGCATTTGCTACAAGATTTTTGTGCGTCAGCATCACACCTTTTGGATAACCGGTTGTTCCGCCAGTGTATTGGATTAGGGCAAGATCTTCCTCAAAATCAAATGAATGAACATTTACACTTCTATTGGGTTTTTTTAAAATTTCCTTCAGCAAATGGGTGCTGCCCACATGCTTTACGTGAACAACGATTCCGTATTGCTTTTTCTGAACAAAAGGATAAAGTAAATTTTTAGGGAATGGCAAATAATCTTTGATAGCGGTTACAATGATATGTTGCAAATCCGTTTGTGGCATAATTTTTGAAACACGGGGATAGAGAATGTCGAGCGTTAAAATTGCCTTGGCACCGGAATCGTTCATTTGATAAAGCAATTCACGCTCCATGTAAAGCGGGTTTGTTTGGACAACAGTACCGCCCGCGAGTAAAACACCATAGTAGCCGATAACAGATTGCGGCGTGTTTGGAAGCATGATCGCAACGCGGTCCCCCCTTGCAATACCAATGTCCTGCAGATAACTAGCAAGCGCGCAAGCATCTTCATATACTCTTTTATAGGTAAAATCCTTTCCTAAAAAATGAATCGCAATTTTGTCCGGATACTTTTCAGCTGCATCGATTAAATATTGCTGAACGGGTGCGACGTGATACTGGAGAGTTGCCGGGATTTCTTTCGGATAGAGATCGAGCCATGGTCTTATTTCAGACATTTCAATCTCTCCTTTTTTATCAGTTATTTGAAAATTCCAACATATACTTCATTATAGTCTATTCAATCATGTTTAACAATTAGAAGGACTTTACTGTTTCACGACAGAAATTAGCCAGAATACCGAAACACAGCCTTTCACGGATAAACAAGATAAAGTTTGCGGATAAATGGCAAAATCTCGTGGATAAATCACCCGAAAATACTGCTAAATCGCAAATTATCCCCGAAAAAGGCAGAAGCAAACTAAATAAAATACCACTGTCCCAACGACAGTGGCGCTTTTTCAAGAAAAAAATACGATGTAGATAACCCCGATCAGTACAAACAGACCACATAACACAAGCAGAACTTTTGCTAACCTTTCCACTTTTCATTCTCCCCTTTAGATGACCACCCCAAAATGGAAATTCCCTCAATCCCCCAAACAACTTATTTAAATTCAACAACTGTGACGCCTGTGCCACCTTCGCTTGCTTCACCAAAGCGAATTTTCTTAACGGCACGATGATTTCTTAAATACTCCTGAACCCCTTGTCTGAGTGCGCCGGTACCTTTACCATGAATGATCGAAACCCTCGGATAATTGGCCAACAGTGCATCATCGATATATTTTTCAACTTTCATTAACGCGTCCTCATACCGCTCTCCACGCAAATCCAGTTCAAGCTTCACAGCGGCGTCCCTGCCCCTAACGAGTGCAAGAGGTTTTATTTCCTGCTGTGTCGGACTGCTTACATACTCGATGTCTTTTTCCTTGACCTTCATTTTTAAAATCCCAATCTGGACTTGCCACTCATTATCCGAAATTTTCTCAACAAGATTTCCTCTTTGATCAAAAGTTAAGATTTTCACCTCATCGCCTGGCTTGAGCAGATATTTTTTCTCTTTTTTCTTCAGCTGTTTTTGCGATGTTTCAAGTTTTGGTACAGCTTCCGCAAGCCGCTTTCTCGCATCAATCAGCTCGTGCTCCTTCACTTCAGCCTGTTTTTCAATCCGCATCCGCCGCAATTCACGGATGACTTTCTCGGCTTCTTCTTTTGATTGTTCAATCACTTCTTCCGCCTTGCGGGCAGCTTTCTCGTACATCGAATCTTTTTGCTTATAAAACTCAATCATTTGCTGCTGAAGATCATGGTGGAGTTTTTCCGCTTGAAGTAAATAATCGCGGGCTTCTTCCCGTTCTGTTTCGGCCAGCCGCTTGCTCTCTTCAAGCGATGCAATCATTTTATCTATCTGATTGGAATCAGCACTCACATGGGAGCGCGCACTTTCAATCACCTTTTCACTTAGTCCAAGCCGTTTTGAAATTTCAAAGGCGTTGCTCCTTCCAGGAACGCCTAAAAGAAGCTTGTATGTTGGACTTAAGGTTTCAACATCAAACTCGACGCTTGCATTCATAACACCTTTACGGTTATACCCGTATGCTTTTAATTCAGGATAGTGGGTTGTCGCAATTACTCGGGAACCACGCTGATGAACCTCATCCAATATCGAGATCGCAAGGGCAGCACCTTCTTGTGGGTCTGTCCCAGCCCCAAGTTCATCGAACAGAACAAGGCTGTTTGCGTCAATCGTCTTTAAAATATCCACAATGTTTACCATATGGGATGAAAACGTACTTAAGCTTTGTTCAATCGACTGCTCATCGCCAATATCAGCATAAACGGCATGAAATACAGCCAGCTCTGAGCCGTCCAAGGCTGGAATCTGCAGGCCAGACTGCGCCATTAATGTGCATAAGCCGACTGTTTTCAACGTTACTGTTTTACCTCCAGTGTTCGGGCCTGTTATCACAATAGCTGTATAATCTTTGCCAATCATGATATCATTTGCGACTACTTCATCAATTGGAATCAACGGATGGCGTGCTTTATACAAGGCAATTCGACCTTCGTCGTTCATGATTGGCATTGACCCTTTGATCTTTCTGCTATAGCTTGCTTTTGCAAAAAGGAAATCAAGATCTGCAAGCATGTCGACAATGACCCTTAATTCCGGCTCATGCCCGGCTGCCTTACCTGATAGTTCCATTAAAATCCGCTCGATCTCCTGCTGCTCTTTTATCCGAATATCTTGCAATTGGTTGTTCAACTGGACAATGGCCTGCGGTTCAATAAATAACGTTTGGCCGGATGAACTTTGATCGTGAATGATCCCGCCATAATGTCCGCGGTATTCTTGTTTAACAGGAATCACAAAGCGATCATTTCGAATCGTGACAATCGTATCAGATAACATTTTTTGCGCATTGGAGGAGCGGATCATGCTCTCCAATTTATCCCGGACACGCGCCTCAGTTGCTCTTAACTGGTGCCGAAGTGTGCGCAATTGGTCGCTCGCCCCGTCCAGCACCTCACCGCTTTCATCGATCGCATATTTAATCGCCTGCTCAAGGTTTGTCAGTGGAACGATTTGCTCCGCTTTCACAGCCATGATCGGAATGGCAATCTCCTGTTCAATCAAGTCTTCAATAAAGTGTTTTATCTGCCGGCTTGCATGGATTGTGCTTGCGATTTGAACGAGCTCAATGGGGCTTAAGCTGCCGCCGATACCGGCCCGTTTAATATGGGCGCGAATATCATGTATGCCTGAGAGCGGCACATTTCCTTTTAATCGCAAAACAGCTGCCGCCTCGTCTGTTTCTGCTTGCAGTTTTACCACATCGGCAAAATCGGTTGAAGGGGCAAGCACAGATATTTTTTCCTTGCCAAGTGATGAAGCCGCATGTTCAAGCAATAATTGTTTCACTTTTTCAAATTCCAACACTTTCAGTGCTTTTTGCTGCATTGGAGTATATCCTCCTTTTGTCTATCACTTTCGGTTATGCAAAAATTCTAACAAGTCTCCTGCTTCGAGCGTATTTAAGACGGTCGATTTGCGAATCCATCCTTTTTTCGCGGCTGCGACTCCCACTTCCATATGGGCAAGCGTTGCGATTTTATGGGCATCGGTATTAATAAAAATTTTCACCCCTGCCTCTTGAGCCTTTTTCAACTGTTCCGTAGAAAGGTCAAGCCGATTGGGATTCGCGTTTAATTCGAGAGCTGTGTTCGTTTCATGTGCCAGCTCAATTAACATATCCAAATCAAGATCGTAGCCATCCCTCCGTCCAATTAAGCGGCCCGTCGGATGGGCGATCAAATCAACATGAACATTCTTTAAAGCCGTCTGCAGCCGAGAGATAATTTTGTCTTTTGGCTGGGAAAAAGCTGAATGAATCGAGGCGATGACAAAATCCATTTCTTTTAAAAGTTCATCTTCATAATCCAGCTTGCCATCCGGGAGAATATCCATTTCCACTCCGGACAGAATCAGAATGTCATCGTACTTTTCATTTAAGCGTTTAATTTCTTCCCGCTGTTTTAACAGCCGCTCGGGCGTTAAACCATTTGCCACTTTTAAATACTGCGAATGGTCGGTAATCGCCATATAGCGATAGCTTTTTTTGCGGCAGGCTTCGACCATTTCTTCAATCGTATGGGTTCCATCACTCCACGTTGTATGCATATGCAAATCGCCCTTTATATCGTTCAAACAAATCAGGTCATCGACTTTCGCTGCTTCATCCACTTCCTTGCCATCCTCCCGAATCTCTGGAGGGAGCCATGGAAGGCCAAAATGCTGATAAAATTCCTGTTCGGTAGAAAAAGTCAAAATTCCACCTGTTTCCAAGTTTTCGACACCATATTCACTGATTTTCTCGCCGCGCTCTTTTGCCAGCTGCCGCATGCGGACATTGTGCTCCTTAGAACCTGTAAAATGGTGGAGAGTTGTAGCAAACTCGGCAGGTTTTACGAGCCGGAAATCAATTGAAAGCTCATAGTGAAAATCCAGTATGAGAGAAACCTTTGTTTCCCCTGCGCCTATTATCCCTTTTACATTAGGTAGCTGGAGCAATTGTTCTTTAACGGCAGAAGGGTTGTTTGTTGCGATAATAAAATCAAGATCTTTGATTGTCTCGCGCATGCGCCGCAAACTGCCTGCCCGGGAAAATTTTTCAATTTCAGTCATTTGGGAAAGCTGCGTTTCGATGTGATCGGCAATCGGCAACATCAAAGCAAGCGGAAGGCGCTCGGGGCGATTTCCTGCCTTCAAAATCGAACTTAAGATCTTCTCCTCAGTTTTTTTGCCAAACCCTGCTAATGCTTGAATTTTTCCCTTTCGGCAGGCATCTTCCAAATCATGTACATCCTCGATCCCCAATTCTTGATAGAGTTTGGCAATTTTTTTACCGCCAAGACCGGGAAGCTGCAGAAGCGGGATAAGTCCCGCTGGTACCTGCTCCTTCAGTTCAGTAAGAACAGTTGACGATCCCGACTGTTTACATTCTTCAATGACGGATGCGGTTCCTTTGCCGATTCCAGCTATTTTCGTAAAATCTTCTATTTCTGTTAAACTGCGATCGTCCATTTCCAAGGCATTTGCTGCCTTTCGAAAAGCAGCGACCTTAAATGGATTTTCACCCTTAAGTTCCAAATAAACCGCGATTGTCTCTAAATGGCGAATTACATCTTTTTTATTTCTTTCCATCCCCTTCACCATCCTTCTTGTTTAGCCTTTCCTTTCTTTAGCTGGAACTTGTAGAAAGAAGCTGCCGAAACAAAGCCAAATCTTTTTTTGATCATCCATAGAAAAACTTCCCTCTTTTAAAGAGAAGTCGTTGCAGACGAATATTCAAGCACTAGCCGTTTGATTTGTTCGGAAAGGATTGGTGTATGGTTCACAATTAAATTAGCTAAAACAGATTGGTTCATCGGCCCCTGCAATGCGGCGACTGGCACTAGCGCTGCAATGAACAGCAAAATAAACAATAGCAGATATACCTCAAAAAAGCCGAGAATCCCCCCTGCCCAAACATTCAATATCCTTAAGATTGGCAAATGGGCAATAAAATCAAGCATCGAGCCGATAATTTGCAGGATAATTTTTGTCGCAAAGAAAATAATCACAAACGCAATGGCACGATAAAACGCATCCTCTGACTGAGGAGTGTCCGTGAAAAACTTTAGCGACGAATTATTGCCGAAATTCGGATAAGGAATCCAAAGGGTGAGTTTTGGTGCCAATTGATTGTAGTACATTTTTGCAACAATATATGCAATAATAAATCCTGTTAAATGAATTAACTGTAGAATAAATCCGCGTCTAAGGCCGACAAAAAAGCCCATTAACAGTACAATAACAAGAATAAGGTCTAACATAATAAATTCAATCCTTTTCCTTTTTAAGTTCTTCCTGTAGCTTTTCGAGCTGTGCCTTTATTTTTACATAATCATTTACAGCATTAACAGCTGTTAACACAGCCAACTTGCTCACATCTAGTGAAGGATTCTTGGAGTTGATTTCCCGCATTTTCTCATTCACTAACGAGGCAACGTACCGAATATGACTTGGGCTTTCCGAACCTAAAATAATATACGATTGTCCATAAATTTCTACAGTTGTTCTGTTTTTTTCTTGGTTTGACAATACAAAATGCCTCCAATCAAAGAATCCTACTCTATATCATAACATGAATAAATAAAACTCGAAAAGCGAAACACCGGAACTGTTATCATAATCCTAACCCCACTTAAAGGAGCGATATACAATCGTGGCAAATATTGTTTTAAAAAAGACGATCAGTGAATTGTTGGAGATGCAAAAATATTATCAGGCAGATCTTTTGGAAAAAAATCCTCCTGGCAGCCTGTTTGCTGCCAAAACGAAAACATGTTCAATTACTGGCTATAAATCAGGCAAAGTTTTATTCCAAGGGATTGATTGTGAAGCCGAGGCTAAAAAATGGCAAAGTGTCATTCCTGCAAGTCAAGCGCCCTCCACAATCCACAAGAGAAATACAGCCGGCTTGCCGGAAAATTTCTCCTCTTTATCGGTGATTGGCTCCGATGAGGTTGGTACAGGCGATTACTTTGGACCGATCACCGTGGTAGCCGCATATGTGAAAAAGGAAGATATCCCCCTGCTTACAGAACTCGGAGTCCGGGATTCGAAAGACTTACATGATGAAAAAATCGCCGCGATTGCCAGGCAAATAAAAGACATTGTTCCGCACAGTCTTTTAACATTACATAATGAAAAATACAACCAGCTGCAGCAAGCGGGGATGTCGCAAGGTAAGATGAAAGCCCTTTTGCATAATCAAGCGATTTCCCATGTGTTAAAAAAAATCAATCCAATGAAACCGGAAGCGATTCTGATCGACCAATTTGTCCAGCCAGACACGTACTTCCAGCACCTTCGCGGTCAAAAAACGATTGTAAAAGACGACGTGGTTTTCAGCACAAAGGCGGAAGGAATTCATGTGGCCGTTGCAGCAGCCTCGATTCTCGCCCGCTATGCATTTGTCCAGTATATTGATCGCTTAAGTAAGGCAGCGGGTTTCAAAATCCCAAAGGGTGCCGGTTCACAGGTCGACGAAGCAGCCGCCAGATTAATGATGGCAAAAGGGAGCGAAGCTTTAGCGAAATTTGTTAAACTCCACTTTGCCAATACCGAAAAAGCAAGGAAATTGGTTCGCAAAAAAAGGGGGTAAAAAGAAACAGCAGCTGTTTTCAAAAACAACTGCTGTTTCTTAAAACTTCTATCCTCTTAAAACAGCTCCGGCTTTTTCTTCGAGAGCTTGCAACACTTTTGCGTGCACCTTTGTAACCTCTTCATCTGTTAACGTCCGTTCCGGATCCATGTATTTCAGCGCAAAGGCAATCGATTTTTTGCCTTTTTCCATATGCTCGCCTTCATAAAGGTCAAAAACGACGGCTTCCGTTAAAAGCGGTTGCCCTGCAGCAAAGATTATTTCCTTCAATGTTTCGGCTTCCGTTTTGGCATCGGCCACAAGCGCAATATCCCTTGTAATCGATGGAAATCTTGGGATTGCCGTGTATTGCAGCGGTTCAGAAGAAGTTTTTAAAATCGCTTGTAAGTTTAGCTCAAATACAAACGTATCTTTTAAATCCAGTTCTTTCTGCCGATTTGGATGTACCTGACCAACAAAACCGATCGTTTTGCCGTTTAGCTGCACTTCAGCAGTTCTTCCCGGATGCATACCCTCTACTGCTCCCTTTTTGTAGGCGATTTGATTTGTAAGACCAAGCTTTTCAACCAGCCCTTCTACAATGCCTTTAAGCACAAAGAAGTCAACCGGCTTTTTCTCCCCCTGCCACGAATGGCTATACCAAAGACCGGTAATTGCTGCGGCTACATGCTCTTGCTCTTTTGGCTGAACATCTTGCCCGTTTGCCAAAAAGACTGCACCGGTTTCATAAACAGCTACACTATCATTTTGGCGAGCACTGTTGTATTTTAATACTTCTAATAGCTGTGGTACAATGCTCATCCTTAGCATGCTGCGGTCTTCGCTCATCGGCATCGCCAAGCGGATTGGATCCCTTTTTTCAAGGGCATATTGAGCCACGCGCTCTTCACTTGTCAACGAATACGTTACCGCCTGATAGAGACCGGCACCTTCAAGAAACCGGCGGACAACCCGGCGTTTTTGTTGATAATTGCTTAAATATCCGGGTGTGGACGAACCAACCGGCAACGTTTTGGGAATCAAATCGTAGCCATAAATACGGGCAACTTCTTCAATTAAATCCTCTTCAATTTTAATATCGCCTCTGCGGGTAGGAACAATTACAGTAACCGTTTCGCCTTCTGTGCTTGTTTCAAATTGCAGGCGCGCAAAAATTTCTTCTACCTCGCTCATCGCCAGTGACATCCCAAGCACTCGATTGATTTTTTCCAAGGTGATTGAAACGACTGTCGATTCGACATTGAGCGCATCAACTGTAACGGTTCCCTCTACCACTTCTCCATTGGCGTATTTCCCCATTAAATAGGCAGCCCGGTCGCCAGCTGCACGCACCCGGTTTGGATCGACTCCTTTTTCGTAACGGGTGCTCGCCTCGCTTCTCAAACCATGATCCTTTGAAGCTTTCCGAATCGTTGCCCCATTAAAATATGCAGATTCAAGCAGGACAGCTGTTGTATCAGCATTTACTTCTGAATTGGCTCCGCCCATTACACCTGCAAGAGCAACTGGCACTTTTCCATTCGTAATCACAAGATGATCCGATGTGAGCGTACGCTCGACATCATCGAGCGTTTGGATGACTTCCCCCTCTTTTGCACGGCGGACAAGGATTTCTTTCGAACCTAAACGGTCATAGTCAAATGCGTGCAGCGGCTGGCCGTATTCCAATAAAATGTAGTTCGTAATATCGACAACATTGTTGTGCGGCCGGATGCCTGCTGACATTAAACGCGTTTGCATCCATAACGGTGATGGACCAATTTTTACATTTTTAATCACTTTTGCGGTATACAACGGATTGTCATTCGTTGCTTCCACTGTTACTTTGATATAATCAGCAGCATTTTCATTGGCTGTCGGCAATTTCGTTTCCGGAAGTTTCACTTTGCGATTTAAAATCGCGGCAACTTCATAGGCGACTCCCAGCATGCTCAAACAGTCGGCACGGTTTGGCGTTAACCCCAATTCCAAGATTTCATCATCCCGGTTTAGAAGCTCCAGCGCATCTTCGCCGACGGGCGTATCAGCAGGAAATACAAAAATTCCGGAAGCGTACTCTTTTGGTACAATTTTCCCTTCGATTCCAAGCTCTTGCAGGGAACAGATCATCCCGTTTGATTCTTCCCCGCGCAGCTTTGCTTTTTTAATCTTAAAATTGCCTGGAAGCACAGCCCCAACCGTTGCAACCGCTACTTTTTGGCCTTGCGCCACATTGGGCGCCCCGCAAATGATTTGCACCGGAGCTTCGCCGCCAATATCGACAAGGCATTTGTTCAACTTATCGGCATTTGGGTGTTTTTCACGTTCGACAACATAACCGGTTACGACGCCTTTAACTCCCTGATTGAGGATTTCGACACCCTCAACTTCAATCCCGCTTTTCGTTATTTTTTCGGCCAATTCCTTTGCCGACACTCCGGAAAGGTCA
>JAKACS010000053.1 GCA_021821235.1 Bacillota bacterium | reverse complement strand
ACTTTTTTGAAAACTCCGCCCGCTTTTTTCTTGCGCTTTTTGTTGCCTTTTGCGTTGTCCGCATTGAGCTGCTTGCGGCGTTCCTCCCTTGATTGAAATTGTTCTGCCATTCTATAGTTCCTTCCTTTCTAAACCTCACCAAACTTTAGCTAAGACAAGCTTCTAGAGATTGTCTATTACTTTAATATAGTCAATTCTCGGCTGAAATCCAAGCGGAATGTAATGAGCACTTTGTTCTATTTCTTCTTTTGTGATCGATTTCCTTCCACCGGACTCCATTCTCTTCCAAAAATTCAATAAATGCTTTGCTTCAAGTAAATAGGCTTGTTGAAAAAGCGAAAAGCGAATGATAACGAAGCAGATGCCGCCTTGGCCGAGAACAGCCTCCATATGGCGGATTTGATGCTCATGAAAATTTTTTAACGGAAAGGAAGTTGCACTTCCCGTTTCTTTTGCTTCAAAGTCAATATACTTCCCTTTGTAGATTCCATTGTAATCGGTTGTTGATGCTTGTTTGAAATAAGCTTCCGTTATTACAGCTGCGCTTCTTTTCGGATAATTGACATGAACAATTTGTACAGGAGTTGGCTTTTTATGGATCACAGCAATATTCTGCGCCAAATAGTACTCATTCGTCTCATTTAAATCTTCTTCAAGTGTCATCCCTCTGTTACTGAATGAGACATTTTTATATTGCGGTAATGAAGCTTTTGCCTGTTTTTCAGGGATGAATCGTTTTCCATTCGGATAATGATAAGTCAATTTCAAACACCTCGCAAACTACTACTTATCATAACAAATCGCAGCAGACTTTGGAGGTATAAAATACTTTCCTTGCTGCAAGCTAACCGTAAAGGAAAGATGCCTATGAATCATTTAACATTACAGGATAAACAAATCATCCGTCAAATTCAGATGGTAACAGATCGAAAAAACATTGATAATATTTCACGAACAGATGCCTATTTTGCTTATTACAAAAGAAACCCGGAAATTCCCTGGGCGTTTCTTGCCAGCATGGTTTCAAGAAATGGCGGCTGGAATATGTGTGACCTAAAGGGTTCGGTATTTCCCCAATTACTTTCGGTCAATACAATAAAGCAATTGTTTTTAACATATGAAAGGGCTAATTGGCTAATTTTTCATGACGTATTTCCACAGCTTTTACTGTATGAATATTCGACGATTCGGAATAAGAAGTTGTTTCACTTGCTCCCCTATTTTAATGTTTCAGCTTTTATGCAAAAAGAGTGGAATAAATTTTGGCAGGAAAAAAATTCGCTAAGGCTGTTGACTTCATTAATTATTAATGAGCAAAATGTCATTCAAAAACCGGTAATCGAGCATCCGGTTTATCAAAACAAGGTATTTCGTTCCCTTATTTTTTCTTTTCAAGATTGGTTGCACTTTAGCAGTGTTTTGTTTCCGACTTGCGGAGGGGAAGTTTATGGAGCAAGTGTGAATGGTTTTCGCCGTCTTTCAGAGCGGATTGATTTAGGAAGGCGCTTGGCGAAAATTCTTTTTGACGAAAGGTTATTCCCCTATTTTTTAGAGTTTGCCGAGAAAACGGTGCATACAGGGTCAAGATATGACTATGAACAATATTTTAAAATTCCCCACAAAAATAGGGAAACCCCGTTTTTGCGGGCAGCTTTCCCGGTTATTCGACATCATCGCCATCAAGTTCAGGATTGGAGCAACAAGAGGCGTGTTCCGCTTTCTTGGCTGTATGCTCCAATCATCCACAAGCATCCGATTCATTTAACAGATTGGTATATAGCAAAGAAAGATCAACTGAATGGCATCGTGATTGCAAAGCGCCTGCTGCATCTGAACCGAAAATGGTAAAAGCAAGGGATTGCCCCTTGCTTTTGTTGTTGACCGGTAGTTATTCTGCCGGACGGTTTGGACCTTCCAGTTTTTTATCGCCATAGCCTGCCTTTTTCCCAGCGCCTGTTTGTATTTGCTTTTTGTTACGGTTTTCTTTTTTTGCCATTGACTAACCACCTCCAACTGTAGCTTGCGCCCATTACCCTGATTTCATTCAAGTCTTTCAAAATGTCGAAAAAAACAGGAAAAAGGCTCGAGCAGCCGCTTTCTTTGCCGAATTGCTTCTAGTTTTGTCAACGCGGAAGGAAGTAGGGAAAAAGGCGAGAATACAATATAGTATTAACCGGTTGGAGGTCTGGAAAATGACAAATACGGCGGTAGCGAAAGAAACCCTTATTTCAATGTTAAGTGAAATTTACAGCCAGCTTGAAGAATTGGAAAATGAAATTGAAACAAGTTTTTCCAATCTGGATAACCAGTTTAGAAGGGAAGAAATGAACAGAATTTTAAAAGCAGATCAAGGGCTGACCCTGCTTGAACAAAAAGCATACATGGTGACGGACAAAACGGAAGCAGATGAAGCAAACCGGTATCTTGATTGTCATCAAGGCTTAAAACTTGAACTTGGTTATTAACAAGATAAAATAGTGAATGGAAGTAGCTTTGGCTACTTTTATTTTTTCCTATGTTATCGGTGATTGTAGCTAAAACGCGCAGACTTATTTTGGATAGCAGGTGAGATCAAAAGATGCAAGAAGAGCTAATTCAATTAACAAAACAACTTTTCGATTATAATCAAAGGTTTTTGACCTATTATCACGAAGTCAGAGAAACGGGGGAACAAAAGCCCTTTTTCGAATTTGTTAAACCGTTCGCTGATGAGGTTGCAAAGGTGAACGGTGATTGGAAAACCTTGATGAAGGTATGGCTGAATGAAAATGAGACGAGTCATCTCCATTTACATCAGCTGGAATCCGTCTCAGAGCATATCGAGCGATTGTCGATTCAGGCTTTTTTTCCGGAAACGAGCAGATCGAGATTTTTAAATGCTCAACGGACGGTTGAGTATTTCCTAACCGAAACCATAAGTCAAATGAAAAAACAAAACCGGGATGGCTTTCGAACTTAATAGCCATCCCGGTTGAGTACGAAACTTAACTTTTGTTTTATTGTTTTTCAACGGAGAGGGGGAGTTCGTCATTGAGTGGACTAACTGCGCCCTGCGCTTCTAAATCGCGAACAAGTAAACGATATTCCTTGATCGTGATTTCATTGTGAACATAAGCCTTTTTTGCAAAATCCATTAATTCATTAACATGGTCTGCCGGATAATTTCGAACTTGAATAAACATGCTCTTTAATTCGCGAATGTCCATATCGGTTCTCCTCATTAAAAATAAGAATTTAAAATGAAAATGAAAATGAGCCTTGCGCTTTAATCAACGATGAGCTTATGCAAAATACGGTCAGATAATAATGTAAACGCTGTCTGTTTATTTTAAATTTGTCCTTTTCACTATCTTAACATGAAAAAATAAGTTTTTTTGTTTTTAAAAAATTGAAACTTTCGACATATTTCGTCGTTTTCGCTGGTTTTGCCATTGGCTGATTTTTTCACCTTTTTTATGGAACTGCATAAGTTGTAGTAAAAAAGCGGAGGAGATGTTTGCCCATGTTTGCGAAACGGAATCGGAAAAACCCCTTTCACGATCGATACCCGGGGCAAATAATGTATAAAAATCCGTATGATTTTCGCATGTTTCAACATGGCTGGCGGCAATCCTTTTATCCTGTGCCTAATCAGCAAGCCAATTGGCAGGCTTATCCAGCGCAAAATCCTTATTATCCGCAACAATATCAGCCACTCGGGCAAAGCTATCAGCAGGGGTACAGCCAACAGCCGCAGCCATACTCCAATCAAAATCAATATTATCCGCCAAAAGATGCCCAGTTTCTTTTCCAAAATCCGTTGCAGCCGCAAGAAGAAATGTACTCGATTCCAAATCAGTATCCGCAGGCAATGAACGGATATCCAAACGCTAACCCTTACCCAAAGCAAAATTACCTTCCAAAGACGCCTGGCGGTATGAACTCATTGATTAATTCTTTTAAATCACAGGATGGATCAGTTGATTTTACGAAAATGGTGAATACCGCAGGTCAAATGATGAATGCAGTCAATCAAGTTACCTCCTTGGTAAAAGGATTGGGAGGAATTTTTAAAGTTTAAATGAGAAAAAACAGGCGCCAAACGAACGCCTGTTTTCTTTTTTGCTGTTATTGTTATCCATCAATTTGAATGGTTTTGCCTTTATCATGGCGGATGCAAATTTCGAGCAAACCGTCGTGGTAGCTTGCTTTTACGTTCTTTTCTTTAACGGGGCGCGGTAAGGAAACAGTTCTTGAGGATTGCTGCCACAATTGACTTTGCCGAAATAGGTTGTTTACTTCATCTTTTTCTGTAGTCACTTGCTTGTTATCAACTGAAATCGTTAATAAGTTATCGTAGAGATCGAGATGAATTTGTTCTTTTTTGATTCCTGGTAGTTCCGCGGTAACAATGTATTCTTCACCATTATCGGCAGTTTTTAACGAAAATGTTCCCGCTGAGCCCGGGGGGAATGGAGATTTAAAAAACTCATCAATCGTTTGCAAAAAACCCCTTACCGGCTTTTCGTTAAAAAAACCATTCATCGACTTAATCAGTTCACTAAAAGGTTCTGCTTTATTTTTCTTTTGGTTATTTTGATCGCTTGGCTGCATCGATGACATCTTAAATCCCTCTCTTTTCAAAAATTCACATAATAACATATGACATATTTAAAGCATCTGTGACATTTTCAAGGCCACCACAATTTTTGAACGATTTATTACAAATGGTTTTTCGGTGACTTTTGTCACATGAATTTAAGGTAGGGGTTTGTATGCTAGTAAAGTATTGAAAAGGAAAGCGAGGAAAAGGAATGTTTTGTTATCAATGTGAACAAACCCCTGCCGGAGGCTGCAAAGTGGTGGGCGTTTGCGGAAAAGATGAGACGATTGCAAGCTTGCAGGATACGATTATTTTTGGTTTAAAAGGGATAGCCGCTTACCGCACGCATGCGAATCAACTTGGCTTCACAGACCCATTTGTTGATGCAACAACACACGAAGCACTTTATATGACTTTAACCAATTCAAACTTCAACGTTCAAGAACATATCGAAATGGCCATGAAAGTTGGCAGGTCAGCTGTAAGAGTAATGGAGCTGCTTGACGAAGCCCATACGTCAAGGCTCGGCATTCCTCAGCCAATCCGTGTCAGCCAAAACAAAATTGAAGGAAAATGCATCGTTGTGACAGGGCATAACTTGTTTGCGCTTGAAGAACTGTTAAAACAGACAGAAGGCATGGGCATTAATATTTATACCCACTCGGAAATGTTGCCAGCACACGGTTATCCGGCATTAAAAAAATACTCCCATTTAAAAGGAAATGTAGGGAAAGCATGGTATGACCAGCGCCGTCTTTTCGAAAAATTTCCTGGTGCCATTTTGGCTACAACAAACTGTGTAATGCCAATTAAAGGTACATATGCCGACCGCATGTTCAGCTATGAAGTGGCAGGTCTTGAAAATGTCCTGAAAATTGTCAATGATGACTTTTCGCCATTGATTGCTAAAGCATTGGAACTGCCTGAAGTAAAGATTGAATCAGATGAGACATTGACAACAGGTTTCCATCATGAGACGGTTTTAAGCCTTGCTCCTGAAGTAATCGCGGCAGTCAAGTCTGGAAAAATCAAACGTTTCTTTGTGATTGCCGGCTGCGATGCTCCCGGAAAAGGGGGAGAATACTATCGGGAATTGGCAACTACGCTTCCTCCAGAAGCCGTTATTTTAACAACCTCCTGTGGAAAATTCCGCTTTAATGATGTCGATTACGGACTCGTTCCTGGCACCAATATTCCACGATATATGGACCTGGGTCAGTGCAATAACTCGATTTCAACTGTAAAAATTGCAAAAGCACTCGCAGATGCTTTTGAATGCAGTGTAAATGAACTGCCGGTAAGTATTGTTCTTTCATGGTTTGAACAGAAAGCTGTTGCTATCCTCTTGGGATTGTTCAGCCTTGGCATTCAAGATATCCGGATTGGACCAAAACCGCCAGAATTCATTTCCGAAGGCGTCATGAACGTTCTCCAAAATACGTTTAATTTAAAATTGATTGGAACAGCAGAAGAAGACTTAAACGACATGCTTCAACTTGCAAAATTATAAAACACAAAGCGCAGCCCTAGATGTAGGCTGCGCTTTGTTCGTCTCTGGCTCAATTCAATTTATTACTAATATTTGCTTCACACCCTCACTTTCAGCGAAGCACCTAAGCTGGGAATTTGCACTCAACTACTTTGAATAAAATGAAAATGATGAAACTTCTAAATAATTTCATCCAAGCTCATCCGGATCGATAATTATATTTCCATTTTCGTCTTCTTCAATTAATTGTTCCTTCTTCATTTTCGTTAATGTCCGGCTGATGGTTTCTCTCGTTGTTCCAATCATATTTGCCAAATCTTTATTCGTAAAATCTGCTTTAAGGCAAATTTTGCCGTCATTGCGTTCTTTGCCGTCTTTTTGAGCAAGACGAATTAACAACTTAACGATTTGTTCGTATGTATTGTTTAAAATTTGCTCCTCAAGACGGTTTTGCAAGTCAATGATTTTTTCTCCGATTACTTTATACACTTTAGTCGAAAGCTCCTGATTTTCAATTAAGACATTTTCGAACTTTGCAATTGGGATTGCGATTAATGTTGACGATTCAAGTACTTCCGCATAAGCCGGATATTCCCCTTTGCGAAAAAAGCCAACATGTGGAAACATTTCTCCTTTTTTTAAAATTCCCACGATTTGTTCTTTTCCGTTTACATCGCTTTTATAAATTTTTATCCTCCCATCGAAGATGAAATATACATTTTCCAGCGGATCACCTTGTAGGAAAACATGGCTGTGTTTATTCCATTCTCGTGTTATTGCGATTTCTGTAATTTTATTTAGTTCGTGATCATTTAGCTCGCGGAACAGGGAAAATTCCGAGAGAACTTTCTTGATTACTTCTATTTTCATTCTTTTCACCTCCACAACAAATTGATATTTATTTTTATTTTAACAAAAAGTCCATCATCGAGAAAAATATTTGGATACCATAAATCAGCATTGTTAGTACTGGTAGGAATTGAAACTAAAAAAATCGAGCCAGATGCTTTCGCCGCGAACGTTTATTCGCTACAATAAATGTATTGAGGTGATTAAGATGTTCGGCAAAACTGATTTACAGGAACTGATTGCCAAGCTAAAGTTCGATGATCAATATAATAGAAACATTGTCAGTTGGAAAACAATTGAAGCAAAACCGGCACGAATGGAGGATCTTCCGGAAAACTTGCATCCCCTTTTGAAGCAAGCATTAACAGAAAGAGGAATTGAAAGGGTGTACACGCATCAAAAGTCGGCTTACGATACCCTTTCAGTCGGGCAAAGTATTGTTGCCGTGACGCCAACTGCATCGGGGAAAACACTATGCTATAATTTGCCAGTGCTGCAACAGATTTTAACCGACCCGAATACAAGGGCTCTTTATCTTTTTCCAACAAAGGCACTGGCACAGGATCAAAAAAGTGAACTAAATGAATTGATTCAAGCTGCTGGTATGGAGATTAATAGTTATACATACGATGGCGATACACCAGCGAATATTCGCCAGAAAGTCCGCAAAGCAGGCCATGTTGTCATTACAAACCCTGATATGCTTCATTCTGCGATTTTGCCGCATCACACGAAATGGGTTTCTCTTTTTGAAAATTTGCAATTTGTAGTGATTGATGAGCTTCATACCTATCGCGGGGTGTTTGGCAGCCATGTCGCAAATGTAATCCGCAGATTAAAGCGAATTTGCCGTTATTATGGGAGCAATCCGGTCTTTATTTGTACATCTGCAACGATTGCAAATCCATTGGAGCTTGCAGAGACGCTGACGGAAGAAAAAATGAGCTTAATTGACAACAATGGCGCACCGAGCGGGAGGAAACATTTTGTTTTTTACAACCCGCCCGTTGTTAATAAACCGCTTAACATCCGCCGGAGTGCCACCCTGGAAGTTCGAAAAATTGCCGGAGAACTTTTAAAAAACAAAATTCAAACCATTGTCTTTGCCAGAAGCAGAGTAAGGGTAGAAATCATTTTAACCTATCTTCAAGAATTGCTGAAAAACCAACTGGGTTCCAATTCAATTATGGGTTACAGGGGCGGCTATTTGCCGACCGAGCGGAGAAAAATCGAAAAAGGACTTCGCAATGGAGAAATTTATGGCGTTGTCAGCACGAACGCATTGGAATTAGGCGTCGATATCGGCCAGTTGCAGGTTTGTGTCATGACCGGTTATCCTGGAACGATATCGAGTGCCTGGCAGCAGGCAGGACGGGCAGGCAGACGGCATGGGGAGGCGCTTGTGATCATGGTAGCCAGCTCCAGCCCACTTGATCAATATATCATTCAAAACCCAGATTACTTTTTTCAAAACAGTCCGGAAACGGCGCGGATCAATCCTGATAATTTAATCATTCTACTTGATCATATGAAATGTGCCGCTTATGAACTTCCTTTTAAAAAAGATGAACAGTTTGGCACTGTTGATACAGAAGAACTGCTTGAATATTTAGTGGAAGAACGAGTTGTTTTTCAAAATGGAGACAAATGGTATTGGATGAACGATTCTTTTCCGGCACATACCATTAGCCTTCGTTCTGCTTCTCAAGAAAATATCGTAATTATCGATCAAACCAATGTTGGAAAGGTAAAAGTGATCGGCGAGATGGATCGCTTTTCTGCCATGACTCTTCTGCATGAAGAAGCCATTTATTTGCATCAAGGTGTTCAATTTCAAGTGGAAAAACTAGATTGGGAAGAAAAAAAAGCTTATGTCCGTGAAGTAAATGTTGACTATTACACGGATGCCAATCTGGCCGTTCAATTGAGAGTATTGGAAATTGACCGAAAAGAAACAATGCAGGAAACGGAAATCGGTTATGGGGATGTAAGTGTTCGGGCAATGGCAACGATCTTTAAAAAGATTAAATTTGAAACCCATGAAAATATCGGTTCTGGTCCAATTCATTTGCCAGAGGAAGAACTCCATACAAATGCAGCTTGGGTTTCGCTCGATAAGTCCTTAAAAGAGTTTTCAGCGGAACGTTTGGAACAAGGACTTGTCGGTGCTTCTCATGCCCTTAACCATATTGCGCCGCTGTTTGTAATGGCAGATCCGCAAGATCTACACGTTATTCCTCAAGTCAAAGCTGACCATAATGAAAAACCAACGATATTCTTTTATGACCGCTACCCAGGTGGGGTCGGCCTTAGCGAAAAAATATTTGAAGGAATGGCTGAAGTTCTTGAAGAGACAATGAAAATGATCCATCAATGCCACTGCGAGCATGGCTGCCCATCATGTATCGGAGCTGAAACTGCAAGTGAAACGGCCAAAGCTGATGCACTTAAAATAATTCGGATTTTTTCATATAAAAGTAAGGAGGGGCAAAATGTCGTTAAAAAATAAATTAGCCAGATTAAAACCGCATCTCTCGGCAAATACATCGGCAAGGGAGGAAAAGAAAGCCAAACCGGTGCAAACGATCATGGCCGATCGAATTCCTTTTCAGGATCGTTGGGAAAAGGAAAATGTGCATCCGTTTTTCTTCGATAACAAGTACTGCCTTATTCGGGAAACAGCGTACCCACTGGAACAGCAACATGGAAATTATCGTTTCAGCGATTTCCTGAAGGCAATCGAAATGTGGAATGAACAAATGATTGACCATCCATTATCCTCTAAAGGATTTTCGCCAGAAGAATTGTTTTTCTTTGACACAGAAACAACTGGTCTTGGCGGCGGAGTTGGCAATACCATCTTTTTGCTAGGGTATGCAAGCATATCCGGCGATCAGTTGCTTTTAAGGCAGCATATTCTTGCCAATCCGGGTGCAGAGGTGCCGCTCTATCAAAGTTTTCTTGAAAAGGTTGATTATAAAACACTGGTTACATACAATGGAAAGTCTTTTGATTGGCCGCAAGTAAAAACCCGGCATACACTTATCAGAGAACATGTCCCGAAGCTTCCTCACTTTGGTCATTTTGATTTGTATCATGCTGCCAGAAGACTTTGGAAACACAAGCTGGAACGATTGAAATTATCCATTGTGGAAAAGGAGATTTTAGGCGTCGAAAGGGTCGATGACATTCCAGGCTTTTTGGCGCCAATGATCTATTTTGACTTTGTTGAAAGCAGGCAGCCTGATGGAATGCTTGGGATTTTGAAACACAACGAAATCGATATTTTGTCGCTTGTAACGTTGTACGCTCATTTAACATTCCAAATTTTTGGCCATGACACGCGGCGAACAAGAAGAGAAACATACGAAGTCGGCCGCTGGTTTGCTCATTTGGGTGAATGCAGTGAAGCGGAAAAGGTGTTTGCTGAGCTTGCAGACGGTGCGGACTGGAGCTCATACCGTGCAAAATACGAGCTTGCCCACCAGTACAAAAAACAGCAAAAATGGGATCTGGCTCTTGAATTGTTTAAAGAGCTTGCAAGCGAGATGGAAGGAGAAGATGAGGTGGAAGCTTGCATTGAAGCAGCCAAAATATTGGAACATCGTTATAAAAATTACTCACTCGCCTTGGATTACAGTTTAAAAGCAGGCGAACGGTTAAAAAAAATTAGCAACAATAACCGAGAAAGTATCTTAACACTGCAGAAAGCGCTTCAAAAACGAATTAATCGCCTGGAAATGAAACTAGAGAAATTTCCCGGGTAACCGCAAATTTCTCCATTTTTCCAATGTTTACACCAATATTCAACAAACTTCTGTTTATTGTAACAAATTGTTCATATTTTTTTGCCAAAAAACCAAAAATTCCATATTGTCTGCTCGTTCCTAACAGCGTAAAATAAAAAACTGTATTGACTAACGATTAAAAAGTATGG